>JABJKL010000205.1 GCA_018660405.1 Pseudomonadota bacterium
GCGGAATAAGATAAAGGTTCATGCTGGCATTGCCAATTGAAGCCACGACTGTGATCCACGCATACGACGCACCTTTGTTGTCCGCAATTGCGGCCTGAGTGAGGATGTAGTTTGGCATCACAAAGAACAACGAAAGACTCAGCAAAAATAATAGTCCTACCGACGACCCATAAGCCTTACCATAAGCAAGCTCAACCACCCATGGCCCAACCCAGTTAAGAAGCAGAATGGTGGCCAGCGCGCCCACCAGCATCAATCCCATCATCCATTTGAGCAGCACTGCAAACCGCACCTTGTCCTGCCAGTTCTGCCGTAACATTCGAAAGCAAATGTACGATACTGGCGCGAGTAATAAAATGATACCCTCGAGGAATTTGTAGGCGGCGGAGTAATAACCAACCTGGCTCGTATCATCCAAAAGGTGATTTAGCATCACGATATCAATCTTAAAATAGATAGTTGTCGCGAAACCAATAACGGCTAAAGGCAGGGTTTCCCGATACATAGTCCGGTAATCTGGAATCTTTGGAAATACCAGTACCCGACCCGAGCCAACCGCAAGCACTAAGGCTGCACCAGCCGCCCAAGACAGAAATATAGTCAAGGGTGACAAAGTGATGATCACGGTGGCGAGAACGATAGCGACAGCCGTAACGCTGCGAAAACTGATCTGCCACCCTGCATCTCTGCCGAAGCGACCCTCGCCTCGAAATATCGCGGATACCGTTTGGCCAAGAACAACCAATGACAAACAAAAAACTGCCGCCAGCAGTATCTGCTTATCCGGAACCGGAAGCAGCCAGATGGTCAACGCCGCCAACACGGTGACTAAAATATTATTGCCCAGCGCATAGCGCGTAAGATGAGCGGCTCTGAACTTAAGTGTGTGGCTTACTGCTGTTTTCTCGCGAATCAGCAGGGTGCGAAACCCACCGTCTTGTACCGCTGCAATGAGAGAGGCAAATGCCAAGAAATAGCTGTAAACCCCGAAGGAGTCAGGCCCCAGGCTTCTTGCAAGAAAGAAGGTGATTCCTGCAGAGACTGCCGCAACGTAGATCGTCGCCAGCCACTGAGAAGACAAGGCTCTGACCACCATAACGCTATTCATTGTTTGGGGCCTCTACTGTCTTCTTATCTCTCTTACGCGGCGCCAAAATTGCCTGAACCGTACCGATTACCAGGCAATAGTAGACTATGATCGCCAGTTGCTCGGCAATGGATTGGAACCCGATGCTTAACAATATCGCGGTCTCAACCAGTATGACTAGCGCCACAAAGAAATAGCGGCTGCCCGCCCCGCCATAAACACGCTCCGCCGCAGCCGGGAAAAATCTACGGAAGAACGGTTCGAGCGTTAACAAGCCTTCAAGGCGGATTACCAGTTCAATTGCCTTTCGTGGCAATTTACTAGCCCTGTCTGGCAGAAAATCTATCTGCTTCGCCGCTGCATTATTTGGCGACCACCAGCCCTTCTTCGCAGTCGCCAAAGCCAGCAGCGAAATCACGCTAAACCAGGCCAGCCAATACAGGAATATATAAGTGTCTGGGTCTGATATTCTGGTCCGATCGTTCCAGCGATCCAAACTCATCGGCTGCTTCGGCACCAACTCCACCTGGTCAAGGGTAAACATCCAATGCTCCACCGGCTGAATTTGTCCTCCCACGGCCAACATGCCCGGCAAGGCTTTGTCCTCCAACGGCAGCCAAATTTTCCGTGCATAGCGCCCATTAGCAACATCATTACTACGCTCGACATCGGCGAAGACAGGGTAACGGCCCGTATTAAAGAGGGGCGAAAGTCGTAAATGGTCGGCGGCGGAAATCATCGCCCAACCGTCCACTGAAAACTGGAAATTAAATGATTCGGGCGCTCCCTTATCCCCGCTGGTGATTGGCCGGAGCACCCAATCGATTGATCGCAACGCGCCTAAATCTTGTGACTTACTAGTCGGCCCGAGCCAGTTGGTCATTGGAATGAAGAGCGCGCCTTCTGGTTTCTCGAAGCACACCTGACGTTCAGTTTTGCCGTTCGTCCAATTGAATTGCAACGACAGCGAACATGACTTGTCACCTTTATAAGTAGGCAGCAAACGATAATTAAGTCGCATCCCACTCACCCAGCCAAGAACCGGATCGATCGGGGTGGAAAAACGCAAAGGTTCGTTGGATGCCAGTCCGGCGACATGGCCTGGCTGTACAACCATTACCGACGCATGTGTAGACTGCAACACTGGTTTAGGGACTACGTTATATGGTGTTGGCAGTGGGAGGGTGAAAGCCTGCAAGTAACTCGCCGCAGCTGGAGCAAACAAGGCCATTTCGCGGAGCTTGAAACGGTAAGGGGTAACGGATGGGAGAATGCGCAACCTGATATTCCGCACTTCCACATCGCCCGTCACTAGGCGCAGCGGCTGATTCGGCACCACTTGCCGCTGAACAATGCTGCCGTCGGCCAGATCGAGGGTGAGGCCGACACCACCAATTTGCTCAACGCCTTCACCCACACCAAAATAGAACCATGTCTTATTGTTGATACGCGCCGTTAGCGGCCACGAAACCTCCAGCGCCTGCCCTTTCCCCTCCAACACGAGCAGATCAACTTCTACAGTAGCACGAGGAATTTCGTCCGCGCCCCTCAATGTTACTCCATGAGATGACACCAAGCGCCTTTTATCTGATGTTAAGGTATTTCCTGTCCAATTTATTCCATAATTGCTGATGTATCTGGATAGATTTTTCCGAGTAATTGGCAAGCGACTGGAAACATCCCCATCGCCTTCCTTTACGATACCATCGGCATATCTTATTTCCGGATACGTCAGCACGGAAAACGGCAGATACGCCATAATCTCCGGATACTCTATCCGATCGGGCTGCAGTGGAGTTGGGTTAAATATGCCGCCCCAGCGCCGGCTCCAATCCTCTACCACGTTCACGAATGTTGGTATGGTGCCACTGTAGGTGCTGACTACCAGTATTTTCTCGATACGAATGTGGCATGATGCACCTCCAACGGAGGGCAAAAGAAACAATTCCGCTTTCTTCAAGCTTATCTTTCCTTTCCTCGTAAGCTCGCGCAGGTTTACCACCATGCGCCGGCGAAAGGCATTAACTTCAACTACTTGACTCTCTAAAATTAGCCTTGGAAGTGTGAACTTACTTTCCGGTGTTTTTATATCAGGATCTTTCCTGAGAAAAACCAAACTGCGCACCGACTTCTTCTCGGCAATGGCACTGACTTCGCCAAGAATGTAAATGAATATTTCTTGCAGGTAAAAATGATGTTTGCCAGGCTCCTTGGCATTTTCCTCCCACTCTTCGGCGAAACGACTCTCTAGCGCCTCTCGCAGATTCAGGCGAATGCCCTGCCCTCCGTTGGACAATGTAATATTTTTCATGCCGATATCCACAGCCGCTGACGAAAACTCAACTAACTTCCCCGAAGAAGAATTATCGTTTCGGCTGACCGTCAGGTTAACCCGCGTGACGGATGTGCCGGGCACAACTGCAATATCAATCGCCTCGACATTATCGAGCTGCACATTCATCCTTCGCTGCATAAGGCCATCTTTCTTGCGATTGACATAGCGCCAATCTTCATCGGCCGCCAACCCGAGCACACGCCGCACGAGGTAGTCGTATTCCTTTTTTTTCCAGCTCGCCTGCGTAGTATCGATGGTTGCAATGGGTTTAAGCGAATAATTCGCATTGGCGATCAAGGTGATATCATTCGATTCTTTGGAATCGCTGGTGTATGGAAGAATACTGACCACTAAATTTGTTTCTGGCACACACAGCGGGACACCGGGTGATAAGGTGTAGTCAAGCCAGAGTTCTTCAAAATCTGAGAGTTCGAGTGGCTTTGTGCCATTTTCCGGAGTAAACGGTAAAGCCAGAGGAATAAGGCGCGCATCCATATCCCCGTACCAACTGTACAATGCCCCTCCTTCATTGCGCCATCCGCTGCCACGTATCGTGACAGCGGATTCCAAGGTAAATGCTCGTGCCTCCGCCACCTCTAGCCGCTCATCGGACTTAAAGGCAATACGCGCCTTGGCCGTAAAATCACTCGGCTTGCCGTAAGTGCGGTCTTCAATCCGGATGGAGCGCGATTTTTGTTCTGTCTGTATGCGTTTCGCCACAGACGGGTTATTAGCAGACGGGGCAATATACAGGGGAAGCCCTTGTTGAAACGCTGGATTCTCCGCAAACGGTGCGGCAATTGAAATACTACTCAGCACCGCAGCAATGGGCAGCGCGAACCAGCGCATGGTTCTTTTTGTCACTCTCATACTCCGCGCCGCCTCAGAATCATAAAACCATCCCGCTCAAAAACTGTGTCGTAAATAGACCGCGTGTAGGCCACCCAATCAAGGAATTTCTTCTCTATTTTCTTATCCCGGCATTTGCCGTAAATCCACCCGCAACCCCGATCCATCAGAAAATAGGGTCGCTTTAAATCAAGTACCACATAATCGGCATAACGGTCATACGTTATCGCCGCCGGCTTGTATCCTGTCTTCAGAAATACTCCGAGCCCGTCCCACGTGCGGTTAGACCAATCCATCACCTTCTGAGGTTCTGCAATTCCCATCGGAAAAGGTGAATACACTTTGCGATGGGCCAAATGACTGTAATTCAGCTGGTTCTGTGTCGTCACCGAAATATCGGGATCAGCAGGAATGTATTTTTCTATCATCGACTTAATCATCGCAACCCGCTCTGTCGGCACATATGCCTGCCAGCTATACGTCCACACCTTATCAGACCAGAACAAGCGTGAAATTGGGGAAGGCGAGAGCATCACATGCCCCACAAGAATCAGACCGAACAACAACACATAAAAAATCCGCCTGCGATGGTCACCGGTGCCGAGTATGGCGGAAATGCGTAAATACTGAAGCATGCCCCCCATCCGAATTATTAATTTTTCCCATATTTTCTCCGCTTGTGGCAACCCGTACACAAAAGCAAATATTACGGGAATAATCAAGCCCGCCGTATAGTGCGTGTTGTAATCATAATGATTCGGTGAGCGCGAAAGCATTGCTATCGCCAACATCGGTAGAGCGGGGATAAGGAAAGCCGGGCGCAGCAGAGAGACAAAGACCAGCATGCCAAACACCACGCCCAAATAAATCAACTTGCCAGATGTAGTAATAATATCCCAAGCTATAACATACGGCCTGGTGACAATCGTCAGTATGATTTCCACCAAACCGTGCCCCAACCAGCCGAATGCCTCACCATCCATCGCATCCACCCAACCTTCAATAGCAAAATAAGGTAGTAGATAGTGGGTCGCAAAATAAAAATAGCCTAATCCCGCGCTGAGCAGCCACACGCCACCAACCACCAAGCTACGCCGACTAAGCTGATCTAGCGGTTGCTCCCAAATCGATTCTCGATGAACGGCCGCCCACAACATCAGTACGCCGCACGCTGCAGTTTGCAAGGCGAATGGCTCTTTTATAAAAATTAGCAGCGTCGCGCTTAACACGGCCCAACCGATTCACCGATCCAGTAGCGCCCAATAGAAGCCCAGCAGCAATGGCACCGCCAAATGGTCGAAGTGGAAGTCGAAATGCGCGTTTACCCACAGCGGGTAATACGCGACATATACAAATGCCGCGAACACCCCAAAACGGCGGTAAAACCAAAGCGCCGGTAACACCAGCAATATTGCCTGCATACTGACCAGGAAATAAGGCGCCAGGCTCGGAGGGGGCAACCCATACAGCCATCCGTAAGGTAAGGAGAACCAGTGGGCGTGGCCAGAAAAGGCCAACTGCCATTCACTGGTGCTTGCTATTCGATGGAGAAGGCGCCCATAAATCCCTAGATCAAAAAAAGAGGAACGAAGTGAAAGAACCTTGGCGGAAGGCAGAAGCAACATAGTCCACCCTAATACGATGGCTCCCAATGCCAACCAGCTACGAAAAGTAGAGTTCATTAGATCAGCAGCTTTTGACGTAACTGCAAATAAAACAACCGCAAAAATGCCCCCAATAAGACAATACAAGAGATAAACATTCCAAATCGAAACCACTTCTGAATGGAAAAAACAATCTCAATATCTAAGTCATATCCACCATTCCCATTCACTCGACAAACTTGGGTCTCACTGCATAGTTTTCCTACATCAATTAACCAACCGTTTGTGCCAAGTGGCCCCATAAATTTTGTTATAGCCGAAGACCTCGAATCGCCAACCGTTGTAAGTTTCCACCAAGCATGTTTCATTGTATCGGTGCTCGGCGGAGGAATAGACAAATGCCATGCCGGATGAAAGTTGGAATTCAGAGTAATTGGTAATCTCCCATTTGCACCACGCACATGAACAGCGTATCTAGTTGGGTTAAAGCGATCATAATCCCAACTAGATACGTTCCACAACAAATCGTGAGCTATAGTCTGTACCGACAATATACCATTTAAGCTTGTATTAAAATCTTGAGTAACAATAATTGCATTTGTTAAATCAGCTTTGGTTCGAGGAATCCAGACAAATGGTAACCAGTTATCTAGTTCAATAATCCGAACAGTTTTATCATTATAAACTTCACGCTCTCGAGCAGGGTCAAGAATATAATTTATGTTATTTGTATGTTTATTAGCGATAGGCGAAAACATAGGTTTAATATTTTTCCGCACTATAAAATAACGGACACCTAATTGACGCAGAATATCGCCGTAGTCAGCAAGGAAATTGCGATTCTCATACATGGATGCCTCTAGTTCACCCACCAACTTAACGATATTGCCTTGCCCCCCCCCGTCAGCGCTAAAAAAAGGTTTTGTCCCATACATAAGACCTGCGTCGCCACCCTGGGTTTTTTCAATACCTGGACGAAAAAGGTCTAAAAATTCGACAGAATAGCCCGGGGGATTCGTAAGTATTTTGAAATCACCAGGCTGCGAAGAAATATCGTAAAATCTCTTGTCGCCTGGACTCAGCGTATAAGAAGATACTCTGGATGGCTGATGATCCCTAGCTAATTTCTCAGAGCCATAGTCACCTGAAAACCACCATGGTAAAGACATGCCAACAGCACCAACTAGTAAGAATGTCAGGTACCTCAGTCCTAATTTTGATTCCTTACATTGATCTCTTATCAAGAGCGCAATAATTATTGCTAACGAAACTAAAATTAATGGATAGTAGCGTTGTAGAGAGCGGAATAAATTGAATATAAAAAAATTATCATATAGTGCCGAATTGAATGAACCAAATGGATCATGGCCGCCCTTTGCAAGAAAAATACCAATCAACATAAGACAAGTCAAAGCTGCACCAATCTTAAACGTATCCGTCCTTTTCTTTCTCCACAAAATCAGTGCAACAGGAATGATTGTAAAACACCCTGCTAATATCCAATATCCTATTTTTTCGAGGTCATTGTCGAGGAGCCGCTCATAAATAAAGCGGCCCCCAAAATAATCACGGTGCAATAATATGTCGAGAATACGAATCCCGCCCAGTGAGCCCCCATAAGAAACCCCCGCCTCATTGGACGCAATATCCATCACGGACATGAGCAACGGAAAAACCCAATATAGAGACAACGCAAAATGCAGCGTAAGGACTTTAAGAAATGGCTTCCAGCGGCCAACAGAAAGAACAAGTGTGCCCAACAAAACGTAGAGCAAAGCAAGGTTTTGTAGGGTCCCCCCAGCTATGCACATCGTGAGTGCACACAGCAACAAATCGACAAATTGGCCACTCTGCTGATAGCGCCAGAAAAAGGCGATCACAAACGGAATGACCCCATAGGCAAGCATTTGATGAGCGCTCCCGAAACTCATCTCTGAAAAAAGGAAGTTATTGTATGTGAATGCGATACCGAACGCTGTAGCAGCAAGAGCAGCTGCAAGCGTCGTGGGCTTTGCAGGCACAGTGCAGCTTCCCGCCACGATCGTTCGATACAGGAATACATATCCAAGGCCGCTGACTACGAGGGGAAACACAATATGCCACCGCGAGATAAACCATACAGAATCCGTTACTAGGAGAGGAGCGTAGAGAATTAATTGCAGCGGCACGAGCGTCGACGAAAAACCTGACCGCACACCATTGTTGAAAGTCTCAAACCAAGTGTAAAACGACACCATGAACGCATTGTTCAACAAAGCACCAACCGGTGGTACGGTAAAATCAATGTACCTACCTATAAGGTCACCAGAAAACAACAAGTCCCGACCGAAAAATATGGGAAGAGCAACGAAAACCAATATCTGAAAAGCTACGCCTCTAAACCGCGTCA
>JABJKL010000008.1 GCA_018660405.1 Pseudomonadota bacterium
AGACTAAGCTGAGATTAGCGATTGCCGACGAAAACGAATGTGTTGATTTATATACCGACAAAGTGTGGCATGTTTCAATACAAAAAATGTTGGATGCGGCTCATATCGTTAGCGCTGCAGCAGTATCATTTGCACGCGGATTAAACGATACGCCCAAAATCGCCGGTTTATTGGTGGCGACGCAGGCTATAAATATAAAATGGGGTATGGTTGTTATTGCCGTCGGGATGGCCATTGGTGGTTTGTTAAGTGCCCGCCGTGTCGCAGAGACCATAAGCAATAAAATCACTGAAATCAATCATGGGCAAGGTTTTTCAGCCAATTTGGTAACCAGTTTTTTGGTAATAGTCGCGAGCAATTTTGGTGTGCCTGTATCCACTACGCATGTATCTGTCGGTTCAATCTTTGGTATTGGGGTGGTTAACAAAAACCGTAATAGCAGGATGATTAGAAGCATTCTTCTTTCCTGGTTAATTACTTTGCCCGTTGCGATGGTCTTTAGCGCATCAATTTACTGGCTTGTCACATGATCATCAAATAACTCCGGACACTACACTTGGGGGTATACTAGGGTCCACAACTAAAGCAATTGCAAATACGGTGAGCAGCTTATGATTAATAGCGACATTTCGCGACGTAACTTTCTGGCTCTGGCATCGGCCGCCGGTGTATCTGGCTTGGCGCCGTCGTTGGCGACCGCCCAAGCGCAAATGCCAGCACGTCTTATTCCGGGCACCAATGAGTCATTACCTATTGTCGGGCTCGGTTCCAGCAAGGTGGTGACTGGAGTTGCGGAAAACGGTGTGCAACCGCTGGAAGCAGTGCTAGATGCTCTGGTGACAGAAGGAGGATCGGTGGTCGATACCTGGCCTCGGAACGCGGATAATGATGGAGCCTTTGGGCAAGTCATTAATTCAGACAATTTGAAAGACCGCTTGTTCATCACGACCAAGATCGATCAGGAAGGCAAACAGGCGGGGATTGATCAGTTCGAACAGACGTTGGAGTTATACCAGCGCGATGCCGTGGATCTTGTGCAAATATTCAGCCTGACCGATCTTGATGTCCAATGGCCAAACCTGCGTGATTGGAAGGAGTCTGGCAAGGCGCGCTATATTGGTGTTACGGTTTCAGGGGAGGAGCTTTACTCCCAGTTGGAGTCCTTTTTACAACGCGAGCAACCGGATTTCATTCAGATAAATTATTCTATTGTTGAGCGGCTGGCGGAAGAAAGATTTCTGCCAATGGCGGCAGATCGTGGTATTGCGGTGCTGATTAACCGGCCGTTCATGAACGGGTCCTATTTCAGGCGATTGGAGAACACTGAATTGCCCGACTGGACGAGCGAGTTCGATTGCCAGAGTTGGGCGCAGTTTTCGTTGAAATACATTCTGGCGCATCCGGCGATTACTTGTGTATTAACAGAAACCAGCAATCCAGCACACATGACAGAGAACGCGATTACGGCATCGAGCGCACTGCCTGATGAGGCGGCACGCTTACGGATGTCTGAATATATTGATCAAGTCTGAGTAACGCTGGAGATTCACCAAGCCTTATATGCGGTTATTTGAGGCCCCTATTCGTCGTTTTTGGATAATTGTTCCCGCATTGTTTGTATATGTTCCTGGTAGCCCTGCGGGTCTCCAAAGTCAGTAAATCGATTGTATCGACGGTGAGGGTCAAGAATTTTTCGCGCATGTTTCACCGGGCACCAGTACTGTTCGGTTCGAGCGGTAATTTCTCTGGTGTACGCAACCAATCCATTTACGTAGCCGCAATAGGTGCAATTAAGCTTTTCGAAGCTGTTCATATACGACAATTGATACCGATCAATGGCGATGTAGTTCGATCTTTTGACGCGAGCGATTTTGTATAGCGGAAAACAAATCCATTGGTAAATGGTCACGCTAATATCCAGAAAGCTAAAAGGTATAATCATAAAGTAGATAAAAGGTGCTGAAATCAAGTTCCGCGGATTACTTCGGGCCAACCAAATAAGCGATCCAACTTTGAATTTTTTATGCGCTTGTTTGACGGCCTTTTCAAATCGTACTCGAGTGCCTTCAAGACGGTAATAGAACTCCAGCTCCTGCGTCTTAATAGTTTCCGCCAGAGCCTCTTCCAATGCGCGAATTTCTTCTAGCAGCTCATTGATCCTGTTATTCATGGCATGCCTCCGATTATGTGATGCCGAAATATTTGTGAGATTTTCATGGTACCCGGTCAATCTTGCTTTGAACGCGAGTAACAAATCGTGGATTCTTGCGTAAGAAATGCCGAATCACGTCATCTGCTAGCAGAGAATCTTCTCCCTTAACATATTTGTAGCCCATGAAAGCGGCTAAAACGGCGCCAGCAATGTCGACAAGAAGATCGGTCATGGTATCCAATAAGCCAGATTTTTGCATATTGAAACCGAAAGACCAGTCGATTAGAAATTCAAATACTTCCCACAATGTCCCCAGAGTTACTGCGAAGCCAAATGAACCTATTGCGACGTATATGGGTTTGATGTCTATGCGATTGGTCATATGAAACATGTAAATGAGTAGAAACCCAATCAGGCCCATGACCAGGGCCGAAAAACTGTGCAGCATGAGATCCCACCACCATATTCTATGGTAGAACTGGCTGACTTCTCCCAAGCCATACGATAACCAGAGAAATATGCAGGTCGCGAGGGTGAATTCTATCGGGATATGCACATTGAACTGCCGTTCGATGAATGCGGGTCCGAAGGTTATTGCCAGAACCACCAAACCGGTAAACGCTACCAACCATTGTTCTTCCGACAAAGAAATCACGCTGACGATGAGTATTGCCAGCTGGAGTAAGACCGAAATAATTGACTGAACCTTTTCGAATACGGCTTCTTTGGCGTTATCAGTCAATGGTGTTTATACCTTACTCACTAGACATATCGATGAGCTCACGCAGCTCATTCAGTGGAACTGGTAACTCCGGAGCTTCAAAGAAATTGGTAGAAACCGCATAGCCACTATTCTCTTCCAGTACGTCAAACGCTTTTCGGGCCGTGCTACCCGCTGGGTTAGCTCTGATCGCTGCTTCAAAATACAGTTCAGCTTGCGGAATTGAAATGGCACCTCGTTCCAGTCGATATTCAATAACCCCCAACATGAAGTAGATATCGGAGAGATCTTCAGGAATAATGTTTTGTGGGCGATTGAGGTAATTTTCCAACAGGCTTCGTACCACGATGTCGAAAACCAGTCGGGAACGATCAAATGGAATCTCGGATAAGTCATTGCTGCTGGAATACAGGTCTTGAATATCGCCAAGCGCAGTGAATTCGTGGCTATCACGCAATTCGTCAAGCTGATCTTTCCACGTTTCTACCTGCCTCACTAGATAGCCAGGAAGATGAACCTGCTCGAGCATGGCATCCAAGGTTTTTAACGGCCGATCAAAATCGTCAAATACATTAATGCTCAGAAACAGATATTCGGTAATAGCATCTGCGTACTCATAGCTGCCAGTGGGGCCGAAAGGATCTAATAAATAGCTTTCCCAAGTCTCGAGCGCAGCGTCGAACTGGCGCACCGCAACCTGTAGGAGTGCCAACTCATTCACATCCAGGGCGGAGTCTTGCAGATCACCCAACAGCTGCTCGCCCAGCGCAAATGTACTATTTGAAGCTTGTCTTGAGTGGCATGCGAAACAGCTTTCTGTGATATTCAGAACGTAGAAACGCATATAATCTGGATCACCTCGTTGATAGGCCCTCTCTAATTTGCCCAGTGCATCCGAAAAACTGCGGCTATTGAGCCACAATGCTCTGTTTTGGCTAGCACTCGTATGCATCTCGATCTCTTCTGCGACGGTGTTCAAGCGCTGTAAATGGGCAAGGGTTTGCTGATGGTTTCCTGATTCAACTCCCCCCGTTAGAACTTCACTGGTAGAAATCAGGTAAGTGATAGAACTAAATACCTGCTGCATTAATGGCTTTAGATCGTCTTGTGTGGGTTGTGCGTAAAGCAGACTCGATTTTAGAATAACGCTGCCTAAAACGAGCAACAGCATGAACTTTATTTTGTACAACATAAGCATTACCTTCTAATATCATTTGTAGGAAACGGTATCAAACAAGTCACTCAACGTACGTTTCCTGTCGTTAATTTAAGGGCGACTTCGGAGTAGCCCTTTCACGCCGAGCCGAACGCTCCTTCAATATAATAGCGCTCCTTACAATATAATATTGAAGGAATATTAGTTACCCAGCAGGACATCGTTTGAAAATTGGAGCCTAAATTCAAATCCAGGTGGCGTGTTAAGGTGTATACGCAGCCCGTAATTGCCGTTCTCATAGGCTTGCAGCCATTCCGCTTGCCGTATTTGCTCCAAATCTTCTTCTGGCTGATCAGGCTGTCGGCCGATGACTGTAACTTCTTCCAGAGCTGCAGGATTTGAAACGGGCACTTCTAGCTCAATGGTCGTGACGCGATCTTCTGTGTCGACCGAAATGACCTGGGCACCCGAGGTGTTATCTTTGCTACCGGGATCTGTTGTTAGCCAACCGGTCGAGTCTCCTGATGAAGGTGCTTGAGCATTAGCTGTGACTATCAATGCACTCAAAAAGGCGATCAAGTATTTCATATTGTTGCTCCTGGAAATTTTTGTATATAGTTGTATCTTCCACTAATACGTAGAGTTTTACATGGACCTCGATCAATAAAAACGTCGAACGAAATTCCAGGGCACTACACTAGATTAAACTAAGCTGATGGATTTGAATAGTAACGCTAACAATCCCGGGAAGGATGTGCATATCGCTCTCAAACGTAGCCTTGGTCTTCCGTTAATTACGCTGTACGGTCTGGGTACCATAATCGGCGCAGGCATTTATGTACTGATTGGTGAAGTGGTTGGCGCCAGCGGTTTTCTAGCGCCGATGGCTTTTATTGCCGCAGCAGTCGTTGCAGGTTTTACCGCCTTTAGTTATGCCGAATTGGTGTCTCGCTATCCGTTAAGCGGTGGTGAGGCGGTTTATGTAGAACGAGCTTTCCACAAACCCTGGTTGGCGACGGTAACTGGTTGGGCGGTTGCGCTGGTGGGTGTCGTATCTTCGGCTACGCTGGCGCGTGGGTTTGTGGGTTATTTTGAGTTGTTTCTGAGCCTGCCAGATATACTCGTGATTACGGTGATGCTGCTCGTCATCTGTACGATTGCCGCGTGGGGTATTGCACAATCCGCCTTGGTTGCTGCGGTGGCCACCTTGCTGGAAGTGGGTGGTTTGGCAATGGTGATATACATCGCTTCGGATAGTTTTGCGTTATTGCCGGACAAGCTCGATATGATGTTGCCTTCTGTTAGCGTGCAGGATTTGAGTTTTATCGGTGTGGGTGCATTTTTGGCGTTTTATGCGTTTATCGGCTTTGAGGATATGGTAAATGTTGCCGAAGAGGTTAAGAATCCAAGCCGAACTTTGCCCATCGCTATATGCCTCACGCTGATTTTGGCTACCGTTCTTTACGTGATAATTAGTATGGTGGCGGTATTGGCAGTTCCGGCCAGTGAGCTGGCAGAAAACTCCGCACCGTTGGCTTATATCGTTGGGAGCAGGAGCGCATCAGCAACGGTCTGGTTATCCCTTATCAGTCTTTTCGCAGTGCTCAACGGAGCATTGGTGCAGACCATAATGTCTACGCGTATTATGTACGGCATGGCAACTCATGGTCTTGCTCCTCAGGTGCTCGGTTTGGTCAATCGTCATACGCGCACACCGATTGTTACTACTTGTATAGTGGTTTTCGTCGTGTGGGTATTCGCGGTTGCTTTA
>JABJKL010000007.1 GCA_018660405.1 Pseudomonadota bacterium
ACACCCGATTCATGCTGTTTGATAGATCCGATGATTTGTTCTTCTGTATATCTTTTTTGCTTCATGTTGAGATCTCCTAAATACTAGGTTAATTGGAAATCTCATCCTTGTCATGGTGTTAATATCGGGGGAAAGGTCACCTATAGTCACCATGCTTATCGCTCAATATATCGATGTCCGTCAAAAATCACCACTTCTCCCTCTCTATTCCAGGTGTGTGTACCCAGGTTGCCTTTTAACCAATTAGGATTCGTCGTTTTCACTACTTTTCTATCGAAAAATGTTTTTGATAACGTAATTTCATTAAATGTCATAGAGTGCCCGTAGCGCAACGAAGAGTTTTGGTTAACCATTATCAATTTACCTTCGTGTAAAAAAAGACTACCCGCGGGACGACTATTGCAAATATCGACGGCGACAGGATTAAGCGGGTGACTTTTCCAATCACCCATCAAGGAGTCTGAATAGAAGATGTGTAATTCCTCGTTGCTTGTCTTGCGTTCAGGAGTGTATTTATTAGCAAACAAATAATATGTCCTCCCCTGTTTCCAAATAGTTGGATCTAACAATTCTTCACCGACAAACATCGCTTTTTCAAAGCGCCACTTATAAGGAAACTGGATGCATTTATAAAGTCGTATAGATTTAAGTGAACGCGATTCGGGGATTAGATAATAATCATCGCCATCTTTAATTATAAACGGATATGACAAATGAAAAGATTCATCAATAATAATTTCAATGTTACGTAGTTTATTATTTTCTATCTCACCAACACTGATATGGGCATAGCCCTTTTTGTACACAAACTCTTCAAAAAAAACATACTGCCTATTGGCGTCAGAAACGAGTATAGGGTCCGCATAAAACCGATCCTTGGGCGTGTCAATAACGCTTGCATCACTAAAATCACCAATCAACCCATCCCACTTTTTAATCGCCAAAAACCATTGTATCTTTTTGCTACGCACCAAACGTGGGGCAATATATTGTTTCGCGCATTGAACGAAAGCTGGGAAAAACTCGAAATTACGCGGTGTCTTTAGTATTTTAGTTTTAGGGATGGGCTCATTAAATAATTCACTTTTTTTAATAAACTCAAACCCTTGCTGTCCGACCTGCTCCAATTTGTTTAATAACAAATCACCACAAGCCTTATAAATAGTGCACTTATTTTGGTATACCGAAAATGGTTTATAACGATGTGAGGAGCGCGCTATCGTCTGCCCACAATCAAGCACGTCACTTAGCAACTGCAATGTCACTGATATTTCAGTCTTACCTTTTATAAGTTCCCACACCCCTGGTGGGCCGCCACGATAAAACCGATTGTCACCATGATGAAAAGACCACATTCCGTAACGTGTGGACGTTAAAACACTGCCCCTGACAATACTAAACCCAAAACGAATTAAAACATCTAATTCTGCATGTTTTATATTCTCAACGTCTTCATCCTTAAAATAATGACAATGACCTTTGCGAACCGGTTCAACCGTTAATCGTTGAACTGCTTTATCCGCTGTAACAGGCTTGAGCTCCCAAAGATCTTCTTCCTCTGCATGTTTTTTGTTATCCCATAGGCTGTACACATGAATTAGTCCGTAGCTAAATGGGTTCAATATGGAGTTTACAACCCTTAGAATTTTGGGTAAACGAATTACCTTCTGCTTAATTCTAATCTCTGGTTCGCCATTATAAATCAATGCTGAAAGCTCAAGCATTTCGCTCTCTTGTATGGCACTAATAATATTTCTCTGCCACTTAGGGCATTTTTCTGACTGCAACAAAACACCGATTTTCAATTCACTACCCCCGATTGGATTCCTAAACAGTAATATAAAGCGTGCGCGTTCTTTTTCGTGCTGCCGGTGTGACTCAAAGGTTCAATTATGAGGCCGACTGCTGTTCGATTAAGTGTAATGACTGCCCAACGTCCTAAAAAACCGTTTGGCATTTCTGCTGTAAATCATTTCCTTGTCTGCTTGCAGTAATGAGATCGCGTCTTTGATGATTGATCTTCGTATTTTACTCACGGCTATCTCGGCTAAATCCGTTTTTATAAGGGAAACGAAAGTTTAGAAAGTATAAAGCAGACACTGCTAGAGAGAAACGAATAGAAATATCAGCGCGATAGATATCATCTTCACCCAACTCTGTGGCGCGAACGTTATTTCCAGTTCGATATTTTTTCGCGTCTTGTATACTTCAATAAAGACGCACCCTGACACATTAGGTCTGACAGCCAGAGCAATAAAAAGTAGAACGCTGCCCAAGCACCCGGCTGCGCACTGAGTCTCCACAACGATAACAAGGCTCACCCGAACGACCATAAACTTGCAATTGTTGACTGAAATAGCCCGGCTTGCCGTCTTCGTTGGTAAAATCCTTTAGGGTCGTGCCACCCGCCTCGATTGCGCTGGTAAGTACCGTCTTAATTTCCCGGATTAGCCGTTCACAGCCATCCCGGCTGATTCTGCGAGCAGCCTTGCCAGGCATAATGCCAGCCATATGAAGTGCCTCACTGGCATAAATATTACCGACTCCCACAACAAAATTACCATTCATTATGAAATTCTTGATGGCAACATTGCGTTTGCGCGTTTGCTTAAACAGGTAATCTGCCGAAAAGGTGTCATCAAGCGGTTCAGGTCCGAGATTCGCGAGCAAGACATGTGTGGATAGCTCACTATTTTCGCTGTACAGAACACAACCAAAGCGACGTGGATCTCGAAACCGTAAGATCCGTTCGTTACTCAAAACAATATCCAGATGGTCGTGCTTTTGCGGTTCACTGTCGTTCAGCACAATTCGCAGCGAGCCCGACATGCCCAAATGAATAATTAACGTGTGTGAAGCACCTTCTATCAATAAATATTTGGCACGGCGACTAACCTTAAGTATTTTTTCACCGGCAAAGACTTCATCGAGATCTTGCGGCACCGGCCACCTTAAGGATGGCTGGCGAACCGCAACACGGCGAATACACTGATTGAGTAAGTACGGTTCTATTCCACACCGTGTGGTTTCGACTTCTGGCAATTCAGGCATAGACCGAAATCGTGCGTACTGTAATTACGTTGCAGTAGAATCATGCGGCAAATTGGAGGTGCTGCCTTCCAACGCTTGCAAGCCAAGGCGATAAAAATCCAATGCTAGATCACCATCGCCGGACTCTTCACGAACTTTCCCGAGCGCTGCATACGCCTCAGGGGCGCGCCCGCTAGCGGCGGCTTGTTTTAACCAGATTTCTGCATCTTCAAGTCGTCCGGCCGCTATTCCAAGACGGCCAAGCGCAAGCTTCAGTGCGCCGCTATCATCATGTTCCAGCAACCAACGTTCAGCATTTTTAAGCATGTTCTTTGGTTTGGCATCAGCGATAGTGCCGTATAGATTGATCAAGCGTTCATCCCACGTGCGCTTGATTGATTCTCTTAATACCTTTTCAGCATCAACTCCACGCCCCGTTGATACCAATCCACGTGCGTAAACCAGACAAGATTCAACGTCTTGCCGTACAGCACGAGGCAGCCCTTTCCAAACAATATCAATTTCATCAGCCGGTGCATCCAGCAACTGCTTGCCATATAAACGATGCTCGAGCGGCCGCAGCACCGACTCGGGTAATGCTTTAAATGATCGCGCTGCCGGTAAGGCACCTTCCAGAGTCTCGGTATCACCCAGTTGATCGGCGGCCTGCACAAGCATCGCAATCAATTGGGGGTTTCGCGAACCCACACCGCCAACACTGTTTAACACGCCGATCGCCTGTTGCAATTGCCCCGATTGGTGCAACATGCTTGCCTTACTAATGGCAAAGGCCAAGTCTTTCTCACCAATTTCTTCGGCAGCTTGTTTCAAGTAGCGGTCGCGCCGATCAGTAGCTCCTTGCTCCTGGGCAGCTCTGGCTGCGGCAAGATAATGCGCTGCGGGAGCTTTACTGCGTGCCAAACCGCCAAGCAGTTGTTTTTCTGCCACACGCCAATCCCCTTCAATCAGTTTTAACATGCCTTTGCCAAGGCCTAAATGAGACTTTCGCTCTTCGTGCCGACGATGCCAATCGGATAGTTCGGTGGGTGCTCGCCATAATTTTCCGAGCAAGCGAAAAGCCCAATAACAAACAAACACCAGCAGCAACAATAAAATAATAAATGCAACAAAACTCAGTTCAATACTGTAGCCAGCGGTATATAGATGAACATAATCGTTGCCACTGCTACTGACATAAAAAAGCCCATAGCCAACCACCAGCGCGCCCAAAATTAGCAGTACTGATTTCATTGTGAACGCTGCTCAGACCTAAAGGCTTTCAGTGCGCTGTACGCACCCGTCAGACCCGGTAACTCAACGTCTAATTGTTCTCCCTGTAGCTCTTGCAAAGCATCCAGAAAACTCTGCACTTTCACATCGTTTATATCAAAATAACGCCTTGTCCAGACGGTAGCCTCATCCAAATCACGCTGCACTTGCTTCGGCGCGCGTTGCCAAACGGCGAGATTCGCGCGCTGCAGAATTAACTGTAAATTTAGATCGAGAAAATAACGTTGTTCCGGAGCTAATAGCGGCGTCGCTTGTTGATCCGTTTTTTGAATCTGAACCATTCCCTTAAGGTCGCTGAGCAAACCGTCAAGTATCCCTCGCCATCCTGAAGAATTATCAGGTGCTGAACTTTGGTCGGTCTGTCCGACCGAATCTATGGCCTTCGGCTCATTCAACAAAGGTAACTCCGATATCGTCAGGATTAGCCCTGACAAACGAGATGCCACCAATTCGACATCCGGCAACTTAACCGCACGTAATATCTGCAAGTCATTACCGAGGGCAGATCGAATCGGTGCAAGTCTTGCGTCGGATAATTCCGCAAAAATAGCATCCGCTTGCAATAGCGCAAGCTCAGCACCTTTGGCATCTTTATTAATGCTCGCGCTGCGCGCTGCCATGCCTAACAACTGCTCTGCGTCTTCAAGCAGTACGGTATCGCGTCGATTTACATTAGCGTCCCTAAGTTTGTTTAAAGCCGCATCAAGTTGGGTCTGACGATCTGATACTGGGGCCAGAGCTTTGCTTAAAGCAATATTGAGCTGATCTTCATTAATCAGTTCCGACTGCTCTTGTTGCAGTCTCCTGACGGAAGCGCCAAGCAAATCCAGTTTTCCGGTAATCTCACTTAGGCTCACGCTTAAATTCGCGCTATCAAGCTGTTTGTCAATTTCGTTTTGCCACAACAGCCAGCCCGATCCTGCCAGTGCAGCCATCGCCAACAACAAAGCCAAAACCGATAAACCATGACCGACGCGGGACGATTCCACGTTGGCCGAAGCCTGAACAGTCGATTCCTTCTGCTTGCTCATGAAAAGCCCGTACTGATATTAGAGGATTGCCAAGTGTAGATTTTATCACACAGCTGTGCACTCGCAGTGCGTGGATACGATGATCTTATAAACGTCATACCTGAGCTTTCGTGCAAATTTTAGCAAAAAACATATACTATCTACTCCCAAAAGCAAGTGACTTCGACCGTGCTGCTTTCAGTCACTACACACTGTGGCAAAAACAATTTCGGTAGACGAACAAGTGATCTATACTCCTTGTCCTCAATAGGTCGCGCGTTTTTCGGCGCAGGAGACAACACTGTGAATCGCAGCAATATCTTATCTTTAACACTTTTAATATCGGTTAGCGTACAGGCACATCACTCGCCGAACTTGCACTTTGATCGTGATGATATTGTCGAAATCAGTGGAAAACTAACCCAAGCCGACTGGCAAAACCCTCACACGCAATTGTCCGTCACCACCTCCTCCGGGGACGGCAGCGAAACCATTTGGTTGATCGAAGGCAGGAGTGCTCACCAGTTCACGCGGGCGGGCGTAACTCGTGATTACTTCAAGATTGGTAGCGACATTCGGGTCGCCGGTTTCCGAGGTCGACGCAACCCTACGGCGATGTTTGCGACCAATATTCTGCTAGTGGGCGGTCGTGAACTGGTAACCGATAATTTTGTCGCCCCGCGCTGGGCTGACGACACAGCGATAATGTTGACTGCAAGTAAGCAGGCAACAGGCGCAGAAAATGCCCCGGCCATGGCGAACGGCATCTTCCGCGTCTGGGGGCCGGATCGTTCCGATCACGGTATTGACGGTACGGGCAGAACATTATGGCTCGATAGCTACCCACTGACCGCCCTTGCTCGAACGACTCAAGCCAACTGGGATCGCATTGCCGACAATCCCTATATCATTTGCCAGACTGGCATGCCGGCGATTATGGACCTCGGCACACCGATGGAATTCGTGCAAGACGGTGATGACATCGTCTTGAACCTGGAAGAACAAGATTCGGTACGCCGAATTAATATGACGCCTACTGCCGCGAACGACGAGCAAACATCAAGCCCACTTGGACGCTCCGTTGGTCGTTGGGACGGCGCTACGCTGGAAGTGACCACCACAAATATCGACTGGCCGTGGTTCGATCAGGGCGGGATTCCGCAGTCGAAAAAACTGCACCTCGTTGAACGCTTTACACCGAGTACGGATGGCCTCGTTTTGCGGTACCAGGTCACAGTTACCGATCCGGAGATCTTTACCGAAGCGATTGTGCTTGACCGCGCGTGGGTTTGGGCCCCTGCCGAACAGATTCGACCTTACAATTGCACCTGGGAACGCGATGACTTGTAGAAAGTGGCTTCACCATAGGCCATCGCTTGTATCGTGAATGGAACAGCCGTCGATTAGTTTCTCGATCAAAAATCAGTAAATCGACACTACCCAAACCCGCTCCTGTCAGAGCGCCTCCGAGAGATAATCACCCCGGATTTTCCTATCATCACCCCGACCCATGGAGGTGATCATCTTCTAGACATCGTACGGAGACTTTTGAACACAATGTTGCCAACCTCAGGGGCCGTTCTCACACGTTCGTTACCGCTGTTGAAGCTGAAAATATGTTAGACAAGGCATTAGGAGAGTAGTTTGGTTATTCCAAATAAGCGACGAATAACGCAGTATGGCGCATTTTCAGCTTCAACCCACAGGGCCAATCCCCCTTTTCCCCTCAGCCGCGTTATCATTCACTCATGTAGAATAACTACACAGCACTCATTCTGCCTTGCTGAGGACAAAAAGAGGGATTGGCAGCGATGACGAACGTGTGAGAACGGCCCCTAGTGGGCGTCATACACTTTTGTCGTTCGCCATCGGAACATCCGCACTGAATTGAGTGCGAGGGTTTACTCTAGATGGAATGGCATACTTGAGAGTATAGTCGCGCAATATGTCTTGATGGTTGATACTCAGAGCATCTGGTCTCAAACTGTCGAGAATCAAAGCGTCATTGTCGGTATAGACAACCAGCACAGCATGATCGTAATTTTCCTTGTTGCCCTTGTAATTGTGATGCTCAACAGCAAGAAGCTGCAGTCTTTCTTTTGGCACCCCAAGCATTCTTAAAGCCACATACTTGGCGATAACATAGTCTTCGCAGTCGCCTCCAGATCCCCAACGTTTCATCGTTAAAAACTCTATAGGGGTTGCCCAAAATTCGGGTTCTTTATAGCGTTTTAGATCCTCACGTTGCCGTAATTTATTCATTATTTTATGAACTTTCTGAGCGGACTCTTCAAGAGTGAGTCCCTCCATTTTTTTAAATGACCTTGTCATTGCCTGTATAATTTTTTTCCCCTCTACAGTATCGAGTTGTTCATTAAATCGTCGAGACATGCTATCCCATCGACTGCTTGAAACGGCGCATGAAATTTGCTGACAATTCCTGCGCCAATCAGCTGATCCGGCAAGCAAAGTATGAGACGCTTTTACTGTTTCAAAAGCGGTGACGTTGATGACTGCAAAGGGTGCGTTTCTGGCAAAATCCATTTGAATACTTTCCGGCACAAGTTCCGGTATGGGTTTTATCTGCAGCGCTGGTACGGTGTGCGTTTTTAGCCTTGCTTTAGACCTTAAAGGAATGCTTTCAATAAGCAATGCTTCTTCGAGCGCCTTTTTCAAAAACTCCTGACCTCTACCGTTATTAGCTTGAATTAGTATTTCAAGGGACTTTCTGAGCCACACGACTTTATCACTTTTACTTTGCTGATAGACTTCCTGATAGTACTGCTTGTGCATATCCGTATAAGGATTTAGATGACAATTTGATGTGCACGTCTCTGAGACATTCAACGTCTTTAATATTTCTTTATTAAAAGACACTCCCGTACAGCTTCTGTTCAATAATTCGTCCATTACAAACCAGGCAAAAAGTTGATCTTTGCCGAGAAAGACGCGGAAACTCTCAGCTTTTGATTTTCGTCTTGTCCGCTGCGGCTGCTCTATTCTACAATGTGTGAATAAACTGTCGCTACGGCTGCTATTTTGCTCTGAATATTTGTTGGGAAGAAAAGTTTGATTAAAAACATTATCACTTACTAGAATATTTTCGGGCACTGGTTGCCATTCCGGGTTTTGTTCTAGCGGCGTTTGCTCAAAATGATATTTTTCTGCGGCATTAAGTTGATCTTCGTTGATCAATTCTGAACGCTCGTATTGCACGTCACTGGACGCACCGCCAGGCAAGTCAAATTTCCAGCTAATGTCACTTGAGCCGACGCGTATATACGCGCTACCAGCCTGCTTACCCACATCGCTTTGCCAATACAGCCAACCCGACCCTGCCAGCGCTGCTATCGCAACCATCAAAACGAAAACCGACAGACTACGCCCAATATCGAGCGGTGTTTTGATTGAACCCTGAACGGCTGACTCTCTGGCCTGAACAGCCGATTCCCGGGCCTGAACGGCTGATTCCCTGGCCTGAACGGCTGATTCCCGGGCCTGAACAGCTGATACGTGCGCCTGAACAGCCGACGATTCGTTCTGCTCACTCATGGAAAACCCGTCCTGACGTTGGATATTAGTCAAAGCGAACTTATGCATACAGCGGTACGTACAATTTATAAGTCTGATTTTTTAGGTTTATTAGAATTAACATTAGATGACGCATTTAAACGACTAATTAGGTTAATGTTTAATAATTATATGTGTATATAAATTATTAAACAACCTTTAGTGGTAATTTAAAATGAAGGTTTATGTTGCAGTTATCTAAGGATACGAAAGTTGCTTTTCAATCAGATGAACATGTGCTTTATACTGCTCATGCTTAACCCAGCTTGTACGTAAACGACAAAATTCAGGATAATTTAGTGCAAAATCAGATTAGTATAAGAAAATATATCGGTGCCGCGATGATGTTGGATGCGCTACAGAGCATAGGTTGTACCCGCCACGCGCCAAGGGCGGTCCAACCCAAACCACTTTTATTATACGTACCGCACACGTGGGCCAGCATAAATGCCAGCCAGGCCGCGAGTTTGGCGGTATACGGGCGGGCGAACTGGAATTCAGGTGTAAGGAGTTAGAAATGGCAATACAACAGCTCGAACATATTCTTGTGCTAGCCCAGGACCTTGAAGAGACAAAGAACTTTTATGTCGATGCGTTGGGCTTGCATGTGGGTGATCGACCACCCTTTAAATTCGCTGGTTATTGGCTTTATCTCGGCGATACGCCGGTTATTCATTTAGCCTTGGCCGAAGGCGATCCTGCACTCCAGGAATATTTTGACGAAGCACCACAGGTAAGTAATGCCTACACCGGCGCTCAAAGCGCGGTCGAACACATTGCTTTCACCGCCACCGGTCATGATGAGCTTGTCGCGCGATTGGAGCACCTGAATGTTCCGTATAAAAAAATCACCGTGCCGCTCGCCGGGGTGCGCCAAATCTTTGTCCACGACCCCAATGGTCTCAAATTGGAAATCAATTTCGCTGCCGCCTCCGAATAATAATGGCAACCCATGACCAGCCGACTTGAACCTTTTCAATCACTCTGGATAGTTTCGCTTATCTACTTTCTACCCATCTGTTTTCTACTTATCTACTTACTTGCTTATCCACGACAGAAACTAGCCTAGTAATCGTTCCATAGCGTCGCACAATGCTTGTTCCTCGGTGCTTTGTGCAACCTCTATTGGCCCTGTCCATGATAACTTCCTTGCTCGCCTGGCGATGGCATTCGAAATAACCAGCAGGGGCAGTTGCGAAAGTTCTGAATAATTATCTTCCGCGAGCTCCACTAAAGCCCTCAGGCTGTCGCTGCTGAACACCGTTACTATTTTTAGCGCAGGTGGTGGTCTAGCATGAACAAACTTGAATAGCTGGGCCTGCGAGGAGTGATTCCGCTGCCTTTTGTAAACGTTCAATGCGAAAGCCTGTGCGTTTAAAATGCGCAGTTCGTCGAGTAGTTCTTCCGGCGCACCCATTCCTCGCACAACTCCCACGCGTCGCGCCCTCCAATAACTCGGTGGGTAACTCGTTAATAAAGCCTTACCACCCATCCCAACAACGGGGGTGTTTACGGACACGCTGTATTTAGCTCGCAACAATGCGGCGGTTGCTGCCCCAACAGCGAGCATATCGACGGCATGTTTATCAATGCCCCTGAACAAACCGGCGCTATGAAGAACCGCATGTCGAGATACAAAAATCAACGATTGCAACTCACTAATGTCGCAATCCAGATCAATTTCTACTGATTGAATCTCAAGTACGGGTGCATGCCATGCCTCGGCATCCAGTTTGCTAAAAACCTCAATCGTGCTGCTCGCAACCTCGGTGGGTCGTGTGACCAATACTGCGACGTCGCTGAGCATCACGCCGCGAAGGCTTCCAATAATTTCGCAGCGCCCTTACTTAATAAATCACGCGCGAGCGCCTCGCCAAGCTGCTCGGCGTCAGTGCGGGCACCCGCAATGGTCGATTCCAATAATACGGAGGCGTCAATACTTCCCACCCGTGCGACCGCTTCCAGCTGGCCCCCTATGGTGATCTTCGCATGTGCGGCCACGGGTGCCTGACAACTCGCCCCGAGCACTTTTCCGACTGCCCGTTCCAGAGCTAAACAGTCCCAGGCCTGGTCGTCGTGTAGAGACCGCAACAACTCAATCATCCGCTGGTTATTCTCACGAGACTCAACCCCGACAATACCCTGCCCAATGGCCGGAACGGATACCGATGCATCAATTACTTCACGCACTCGTTCGGACATATCAAGTCGATTGAGACCTGCTGTGGCTAAAATAATGGCGTCGAACTGGCCATCATCCAGCTTGGACAAGCGCGTATTGACATTACCACGCAGTGGTTTTATCTCGATCTCAGGATATCGAAACATCAGTTGGGTAGCGCGACGCAGACTGGAGGTGCCCACAATCGCACCGCTGGGCAATTCTGTCAGCTTGTGATAAGAATTACTGATAAACGCATCTTCCGACACTTCGCGCGCGCAAACAGTGGTAATTGACAAACCGTCAGGTATTTCCACCGGTACATCTTTCATAGAATGAACCGCGATATCTGCCCGGTCATCGAGCAACGCTGTCTCCAGCTCTTTTAGAAACAAGCCCTTGCCTCCAAGCTTGGCCAGCGACGTCTCAAGCAACCGATCACCCTGGGTTGTCATCGCCACTAACTCAACGCTGGTACAAGCGGTTTCGTTAAGTAAGCGATTTTTCACATACTCAGCCTGCCAAAGCGCCAAGGGGCTGTTACGGGTGGCGATACGAACGTTCATTGGGGGAATCAATCGTTGTTTGTAGAAATCCAAATACAAATTCTAGCAGGAATACCGTGGCAAAGGCCCCTAGTACTCCTTCAAAGTAATTCATAATTGCGGCACAATAGCTGCGATCACACTGCGACAAGGCAATACAATTAACTCATGACTCAGAAAAAACCATGGGGTGGGCGCTTCGGCCAGGCAACTAACGAATTAGTCGAAGACTTCACCGAATCGATTAGTTTTGACCACCGCTTAAGCCACTACGATATTCGTGGCTCAATCGCACATGCCCGCATGCTTGAGAAGGTCGCCGTACTTACGGGCGAGGAGGCCGATGCTATCGAGAACGGACTCCGAAAAATTGATGAGGAAATAACGGCCGGTCAATTCGAGTGGTCTACTCAATTGGAAGATGTTCATATGAACATAGAGGCCGCACTCAGCAAACGTATTGGAGAAGCGGGCAAGAAGCTGCATACCGGTCGATCTCGCAATGACCAGGTGGCTACCGATCTCCGTCTCTATCTACGCGACACGTGTGATGAGCTTGACGAACGACTTACCGACCTGCAAGGCGCGTTGCTCAAACTGGCAAATCATGAAGCTAAAACAATTATGCCCGGGTATACCCATCTACAGGTTGCGCAGCCAGTCACTATTGGCCACCACCTGCTAGCCTGGATCGAAATGCTCCAGCGTGATCGTGAACGCCTGTCTGATTGCCGTAAACGCATAAATGTCATGCCCCTGGGTTCCGCCGCTCTTGCGGGCACCAGCTTCCCGATAGATCGTGAGTTCTGCGCTGAGTTGCTAGGGTTTTCCCGCCCGAGTCGCAACTCTCTTGACGCAGTATCTGATCGCGACTTTGTAATCGAGTATGCGAATGCTTGCAGTCTAATTGCAATGCACCTTTCACGCTTTTGCGAAGAACTCGTGCTGTGGGCATCCGAAAGTTATCAGTTTATCGAGATCGGTGACGCTTTTTGCACCGGCTCCAGCATCATGCCGCAAAAGAAAAACCCGGATATCGCCGAATTAATCCGTGGCAAAAGCGGTAGCGTAATTGGACACCTGGTTTCCTTGTTGGTTCTCATGAAAGGACAACCGCTAGCCTACAATAGAGACAATCAGGAAGATAAAATTCCCGTGTTCTCGATTACCGACACAGTTTGTCAGTCATTGGCAGTGTTCGCCGCAATGGTACCGGAAATAAAATTTAATCGTGAACGCACCCGCACCGCCGCATCCAAAGGTTATGCCACGGCGACGGATCTTGCCGATTATCTGGTTCGCCGCAATATACCTTTTCGTGATGCACACGAAGTTGTTGGAAAGGCTGTGAGTCGCGCTATCGAAAAGTCTTGTGATTTATCAGAATTGTCGCTCACTGAATTGCAGGAGTTCTCTCCAATGATTGAAGAGGATGTGTTCCCGGCAATGACTCTGGAAGGTTCGGTTAATGCCCGTGCTCATATGGGTGGGACTGCGCCAAAGCGCGTGCTGGAAGCCTTGGCTGCAGCCAAAAAAATGATCGCCGAACCGGCCTAATGTATGACACCATACCGTTCGAGACCTTTGCACGATTGTATGTTGCCCTCTGGCTGTGTTAAAAATGGTCGCAATCGGTCATTTATGCGGTACTAGCTTCCGCATTTCATAGGCTTTTGCGTCGGCTAACGTTACCAGAAAATAGAATACACGCTCGTGCAAAGACCGCTGGTAATAAATTCCAGGCAGTTATTTAAATAGAGTAAATCCCATGAAAAACTTGTTCATCTTTGCCCTAATCGGCCTACTAACGTTTGGCCTTGTTGCCTGTGGTCAAAAAGGGCCTCTTTATCTGGCACCCATGAAAGTAGCCGAAATCGATGCGCGCGAGGCCGCCGAAGCAGCGGAAGGCTCAGCAAAGGCTGCATTAGCATATGCCGAAAATGCGGATGAAAACGAAGCCGCCGTCGCTCAAGAAGAGGCTGAAAAATCGGTAACAGCAGCTGCTACCGCTGCTGCAGCCGCAAGCAGGGCGAATTCAGCTAACACTTTGGCTGATGCACAGGCTGCTGCCGCCGAAGCACAAAACGCCGCCAGAGACGCCAGGCGAGCTGCCACTGCCGCGGGTGATGCTGCGGGCGCAATCGAAGCGGCGCTGCAAGCGATTGATGCTGCTTTGGCCGCAGCCGACAGGGCAGACATTGCTGCCACACGAGCCGCTGCCTACGTTAGCGAAGCGGACGAAACCGAAATCGCCG
>JABJKL010000012.1 GCA_018660405.1 Pseudomonadota bacterium
AATACAACGCGCAGCGAAGGGGGATGTGTAATGGCTCATAAACGGAATAGTTCGGAATCAGCCGCCTCCCCGGAAATAACTCGCCGCCAGTTTCTTAATCGGTCCGCAGGTGTCACCTTCGTCATCGGGGCCACCGGTATTGTCGGCGCATGCAGTAGTGATGAACCTGCGCTGGAAGTTCCCATGGCAGACAGCGAACCGTTTACGCCTAATATCTGGGTAACGCTGTTTCCGGATAACACCGTAGAAGTGAAATATTCAGGTACCGAGATGGGCCAGGGTTCCAGTACCCACGCGCCGGTAATTCTGGCAGAGCATTTGGATGTCGATTGGGAGAACGTTAATGTTCACACGGTGGCCGTTCACGACGAGGCCTACGGCAATCCATTTTTTCGCAATATCCTGTATACCGCCGGTAGTACCACGATTATGGTGTTCAGTGAAAAAATGAGAGCGGGGGGTGCGCAGGCGCGAAAAATGTTGTTGCAGGCGGTTTCCGATCAGTGGGCGGTGCCGGTGACGGAATTGAGCACCGACCTGGGTGTAGTGTCCCACGCCGAATCCGACCGAACCATTTCTTATGGCGAGATTGTCTCCAGTATGCCGCTGCCAACTGAAGTGCCCGAGCTTGAAGAGAGTGATTTTAAGCCCGCTTCCGAATTCCGCTATATCGGCAAAGACGTTATGCGTCAAGATGTGCCCGATAAATCTACGGGTGAGGCCTACTTTGGTATGGACGTACAGGTCGATGGCATGGCTTATGCGGCCGTAGTTCGTGCTCCAGTTGAAGACGAAACCGCGCTATCGTTTGATGACTCCGAGGCCCGAGAGGTCGACGGTGTTACCGACGTTATTAATTTTGGGCATATGGTGGCCGTGGTCGGTGACAGCGTAGAAGCGACCAAATGGGGCAAGGCGAAATTAAAAATCGACTGGAGTGAGACCTCCCGTTTTCGACAATCGGAATCACAGGCCACACTGGAAAAATACACCGTGGCAGCGCTTGATCTGGGTATTACCGGGCCGATCTGGAGCGAAACGGGTGATGCGAAACAGACGCTGGCAGATGCCGACGAAACAGTCGACGCATTGTATACTTCAGAGCCTGTCTATCACGCACAAATGGAGCCGTTGAACGCAACAGCCCACGTGTCTGATGATGGGCTATCTGCCGAAATCTGGGCGGGCTCACAAACCCAGAGCCTGACCGTGTTGGGGTCTGCCGAAACCCTGGGCACTACTCACGATAAAATCACCTTCCATCCATTAACCATGGGTGGTGGGTTTGGTCGGCGCAGCACACTGCATCAACAATATATCGATGATGCCCTGTTGATTTCCAGAGATCTAAAACGCCCGATCAAGGTCATCTGGAGTCGTGAAGACGATATGGAATCCGGTCTGTTCCGGCCGGCTGCCGCACAATATATGCGTGCGGGTTTTGATGCAGAAGGAAACCTCACGACCATGCACCATCGGGTAAGCGCACCAAATTGCCTGCCGACCATGAACCCTTTGCGCTGGGCGTGGGCTGAGCCTAAAGACGTAATCACCATGCTCGGCAGCGAAAGCACAACCTACGACATACCCAACCATCAGGCCGAGCACGTCGTGCAGGTTCGAGAGTCACGTGTTTGCGCGTGGCGTGGTGTTTCTACCAGCTATACAAAGTTTGCTGTGGAGAGTTTTATCGACGA
Organism: Pseudomonadota bacterium; assembly: GCA_018660405.1. Taxonomy (GTDB): domain Bacteria; phylum Pseudomonadota; class Gammaproteobacteria; order Arenicellales; family Arenicellaceae; genus UBA10349. Next base: position 1,698 of record JABJKL010000012.1, read on the forward strand.
GCTGGCGGAACATCGCGGTGTAGACCCCATGGATTATCGCTTGCAGCTTTGTCACAATAATCCGCGCATGATCGATCTGCTCAATGAGCTTAAGAGCATGTCTAACTGGGGTGAAGCTGATATTCCGGAAGGCAGGGCGAGAGGTCTTGCTGTTTCTGGATACGGCCGTTCATTATCTGCGGGGATTGTCGAGTTGTCTCTAGAAGAGAGCACCGGCAAAATTACCGTACATAAGGTATGGGCGGTAGCCGATTCGGGTCAAATCATCTCGCCCAAAAATTCGAACGCCCAGTTAGAGGGAAATCTTATTTTTGGCCTGAGCTCTGTTCTCAAGGAACGTATTACCATTGAGGGTGGTGTGGTTCAGCAAGCTAACTACAATACTTATCCAATTTTAAGAATGTCTGAAGTGCCCGAGCTCGATTGCAAAGTGCTTATAACAGACAATCCGCCATCGGGGGTTGGAGAAACGGGCCTCGCAATGCTTGGGCCGGCGATCGCCAACGGCTTGGCCAGCCTCACCGGCAAACGTATTCGTCACCTGCCGTTAACGCCGGAGATTGTTAGAGCCGAATTAAGCGCATAGTTTTACGGGCATAGTTTCACAGGCATAGTTTTAAGTTCTCCGGATCAACTCGCATAGTCGAATTGCTTGGTCGGCCAGGAAACATAATAATGAAAAGAAAAATGTTAAGGGTGATATTTGTTATCTGCGTACTGAATCTTAGTGCATTAGTGGCCGCCCAGGATGGCGCCATTCTGGAGCGAGGGGCTTACCTGGCGGAGGCAATTGTCGCTTGTGGCAACTGCCATACACCCAAAGATCCTGATACTGGTGTGGAACTTGATGGCATGGCTTATGCTGGCGGTTTCTTGATCGAAACTCCGGGGTTTTACGCTAATGCCTCCAACATCACAATGGACATTGAAACAGGCATCGGTAGCTGGACTGATGAAGAAATCATCGTTGCGATCCGTGATGGATTAAGGCCAGACGGTGACCTTTCCCCCGATATTAACACCATGACAAGGATGAGATTTCCAATTAACCTAGTATTTAGGAGATCTCAACATGAAGCAAAAAAGATATACAGAAGAACAAATCATCGGATCTATCAAACAGCATGAATCGGGTGT
>JABJKL010000067.1 GCA_018660405.1 Pseudomonadota bacterium
AAAGCGGTAGCTCAGGTTTCTGGAGATGAGGTTCTCGCGCTCAAACGCGGAGCGTTGGTACAACTGGAACTTAACAATGGGACGGTGCTTAACGGAGAATTGGGTTATGTAAGCGCGCGAGCTGACGCCGCTACGCGGGCCTTTGTTGTCGAAGCCTTTTTTGATAACCCCGGCAATAGTGTGCCTGCGGATCTAACGGGCAGACTAAAGATCGCGCGAACAGAAGTTGCTGCGCATCAAATACCAGCGTCCATAGTTTCGTTAAATGCCAGCGGCGATCTTGAAGTTAAATGGATTGACGATGATGTGGTGAGGGCTTCAGTCATTTCGATATTGCACGATGATCGCGCAAGTTTGTGGGTATCTGGGCTACCAGACAGCGTAACCATTATCACGGTCGGTCAGGAATACGTAAGCGTTGGTGAGACGGTTGAACCTGTTCATGGCGCTTCAGAAAATCAAAAGTGAAAATCTAAAGTAAAGTGCTGTGAGTTTTCTGATAAAACTTATTGAGCGTAATCGGGCTAGCGTTGCGATAGTTGTGCTTGTGTTGGTGGCTGGAGTAATTGCACGCACCCAAATGACGATCGAGACCTTTCCGAATGTAGCCGTTCCGTTCGTAGTGACCCAAGTGGTTCATCTGGGGATATCGCCTGAAGACGGCGCGCGCCTGATCGCCAAACCGATTGAGCAAGAGCTGGAAACGCTAGACGGTGTAGTCGAGGTTCGCTCCACCGCCCGTGAGAACCTGGTTTACACGGTGATAGAGTTTGACATGGATAAAGATATTGATGTGGCCATCAGCAATGTGCGAGAAGCTATCGATATCGCCAAAGCTGAATTTCCAGATAATACCGAAGAGCCGATTATTAACGAAATTTCTGCCGAGCAAGCCTTGGTTATAGTGGTCAGTGTTTCCAGTGCTATCGCTTCAGAACGCGACGTATTCGATCTGGCAGAGGATCTCAAAAACCAACTCGAAGCGATGCCGCAGGTGCTGGAAGTAACCATGAAGGGCGCCCGTGAAGAAGTGGCGGAAATATTGGTCAATCCGTCCAAAATGGACTTCTATAACGTATCTACAAATGAGCTGGTAGCCGCTGTAGCTCGCAATAACCTGCTGGTGCCGGCCGGTGATCTGGATTCGGCTAGTGGGAATTTTGGCGTAAAGGTTCCTGCACTCATTGAAAATACGGACGATATTAAAAATATCCCTGTACGTTCTTCTGTCAATGGCGTGATTCGCTTGGGTCAGGTTGCCGATATTAAGAGGACGTTTAAAGACGCAGCCGGTTTCGCCAGAGTTTATGGACGTCCGGCTATTACGCTGGAAGTGGTAAAACGACTCAAGGCGAATACAGCCGATACATCTTATACCGTGCGCGAATTGGTAGACAGTCAGCGAGACACGTTCCCATCGGCGATCAACGTCGATTACGTTTACGACACCGCCTTTTTTGCAGAAGACATGGTCAACGAGCTGACCGGTAATATCGTGTTTGCAATGGCCCTTGTAATGGTCGTTGTGGTTGCATCATTAGGTTTGCGCTCTGGGCTGCTGGTTGGGTTTGGTATTCCGTTTTCATTATTAGGTTCAATGCTCATCGTCCAGCAAATAGGGTTTTCATTTAATTTCATGGTTATGTTTGGCTTGCTGCTGGCTTTGGGCATGCTTATTGATGGTGCCATAGTGGTTGTCGAGTATGCGGTTAGACTGCGTGCAGAGGGTGTATCTGCAATGGAAGCCTATGTGCGTTCCGTTAAAAGAATGGGGATGCCGGTTTTTGCGTCGACTTTGACGACCATGGCTGCGTTTTTGCCGATTATGTTTTGGCCCGGTGTCATGGGCGAATTTATGGGGTTTTTGCCAGTCACTGTATTTGCAGTGTTGATTTGGTCATTGATTTTTTCACTCGTGGTGGTACCCGTACTTGGAGTCAATTTTTCAGGAGAAAAAAATAGTGGATTCGATGCTCCGGTTAAGCAACGCAAGGACGTTGAGTTCAGTTTAATTCAGGATGCCTACCTTGGTGTGTTGGGCCGGGCACTTGATAAACCCTTGGTATCACTGGCTATTACGATAGTGTTGCTGTACGCGATATTTTTTAGTTACAGTACGTGGGGCAGGGGAACTGTCCTGGTGAGCGAAGACAATGAAGATGTATTTACGACGGTTACTATTCGTGCGCAGGGAAATTTGACGGTTGAAGAAAGGGTCGATCTTGTAGTATCCACGGAGGAGATGCTTGCAACCATTCCAGAGGTTAAAAGTTACTACATCAGTAGCGGCGGATTCGGTGACGGAGGCGCAAGAAGTAAAGATGAGATCGCCGGCATATTACTTGAATTAGTTCACTCAGAATTACGTGATTTAAGTTCTTCAGAAAGCCTGGAGAAGATACGTGGGCTGACAAATGACTTCCCCGGGATTATTGTGCAGGTCAATAAAATTGAGAATGGCCCGCCAACCGGCAAAGATGTACAGGTAGAGATCGCTGCCAGTAATCGAGAAATATTGCATGATGTGACCAGAAAAGTTCGACGATATTTCGACGAACAGCTTACCGACGTACTTGATATAGAAGACACATTGTCACTACCAGGCATCGAATGGCGTTTTGAAGTCGACCGAACTCAGGCGGCGATGCACGGTATAGACGTTGCGCAGCTTGGCAGAATGGTCCAGTTGGTAACGGATGGGATGTATTTGGGAGAATATCGCCCGGACGATGCGGATGCTGAAGTTGAATTGCGATTGCGCTACCCACCAGGAGACCGATCGATCGAACGCCTCAAGGGTTTGCGGGTGGCAACTCCTCAGGGCCCCGTACCGATTTCGAGTTTTGTCAATATTAGCCCAATGCCGCGGGTGGCTGTGATACAGCGTGTGGATAGCCTGGAGTACACTCAGGTTATCGCAAATACTGAGCAAGGTGTTCTGGCCAGCGATAAGGTCTCGGAAGTACAGGCATGGTTGGATACTCAGGATTTCGGAGATGGAGTGAGTACTACATTCCGGGGTGGTGCAGAAGAGGCTGACGAATCTACTGAATTTCTAGCCTATGCAGCCGGTATGGCACTGTCGCTGATGATGGTCATTTTAGTGGCGCAATTTAATAGTTTCTACCAGGCGATACTAATATTGTCCGCAGTCATTATGTCTACCGCAGGGGTTTTACTGGGTTTATTACTGGGCGGTAATTCGTTTAGTGTGATAATGACTGGTGTCGGTCTGGTGGCATTAGCGGGCATTGTGGTGAACAACAATATCGTTTTGATCGATACATTTAACAAGTATCGATTGGATCATCCCGAGGAATCCGTGCGAGATGCTGCGTACAACGCGGCACATCTAAGATTTCGCCCGGTCTTTCTGACCAGCTTGACGACCATTATCGGCCTGTTGCCATTGGCAAACGGTGCCAGCGTGAATTTAATAGGGCGTGAGATACAATTGGGTGGACAAATGGCGTCGTTTTGGTCGCCAATGGCATCATCCATTGTCAATGGTTTGGCCTTCTCGACCTTACTCACCTTATTAGTGACTCCGGTGATGCTAGTGGTGCCCGGGGTGATAGGTCGATCTACCGTGCGAACTTATAGGAGATTTTCGTCCCGCCTGACAGTAGCCCATAAGCCTGCTCCTTTGGCTTAAGGTGGCTTGCGGCCTGACAGGGCTGCGCTACTCAGCGATGATGATCTCGTAACCGGTAAATTTACGAATATTGATCACGCCGGTATCGAGCAGTAGATATTGGCCTTTAATACCGTTCAGCTTGCCTGTCACCAATGGGGTTTTATCAAAATTGTGTGAACTGATTTTTTCAGGAAACTCGCTTACCGGGTAATTGAAGGTAAATATTTCGGCATCCAGCTCTTCGATAATTTCGGAGGGCCAGTCCAGCCTGATTTGTTGCACGCGCTCCGAAATTTGCGGTTTAAGTTCATCCCGCAAAGCTGGCAGGTCAAGCGGCTCACTATTGCCTTTTAATAACGTACGCCAGTTGGTTTTATCGGCGATATGTTCGGCGAGAGTGATTTCTACCAAGCCCGATAGCAATCGGGTGCTGACCTGGTAAATTGGTAGCGCCTGGGTTGCACCTTGATCCATCCACCGTGTGGGTGTTTGGCTTCTGCGGGTTATGCCAACTTTCAGGCCCGAAGTATTCGCCAGATATACGATATGCGGTGCCATACAGTTAGCTTCGCCCCACTCAGGTTCACGACAAGTGCCCTCGTAATAGTGGCAAGTTTCCGGTTTCATGATACACATATCGCAAGCAGCCAGTTTCTTCATGCAGGGGAAGCAGTGACCTTGAGCAAAACTTTTATTAGTTTTACGCCCGCACGAAACGCAATAAATATTACCGGTGTAATGCAACGCGATCCGATTTCCCATGTAGGGTGTTAGCGGCAACAAGTTGTCGCCAACCGGAAGCTGGTAATCCACCACATCGTTATGGTGTGTTTCCATTTTTCTGAGTGTGCCGTGCATATTTGTGGAGTATACAGTCGTCAAGATTATCCTGCTATGTAGGTCTAGCCGAGGACCAATGCAGGGCCTTGAAAAAGAGTGCAATACCCCCCAAACAAAGAAGCGTCAACGCTATGCCTCTAAGAGGGTGGCGAGACATAATTTTATTGCTTCTTTAGGAGGATATGATGAATAGACTTGATTTAACCCCACTTTATCGCAGCACGGTCGGTTTTGATCGTTTGGCATCGGTTTTGGATACTGCGTTTCAGAATGAAACCAGCTCTGCCGGCTACCCCCCCGTACGATATTGAGATGCGGGACGAAAATGAGTACGCGGTGACCGTTGCTGCCGCCGGTTTTGAGCAAGACGAGCTCGATATACAGGTGGAAAATAGCGTGCTTACCGTCCACGGAAAAAAGTCTTCGGACACTGACGGCAAAGGTAAGCGACAATATTTATATCAAGGCATTGCAACACGTGCATTCGAGCGCAAGTTTAGTCTGGCTGACCATGTACAAGTGACCGATGCTGATTTTAATAATGGGCTGTTAACCATCAACCTGGTGCGCGAAATTCCCGAGATGATGAAACCCAGGACGGTTTCTATTAATGGTGCCAACGTTCTTCAGCATGAGAGTCAAGGTGCTAAAGAAAAAGCGGCATAGGGTGTAAGTGGAGGCTTGCAGCGCAGCCATTGCTAATAAAGAGCGGCCACCGCATTTAAGGTGTGTCGCTATTTTTGCTGCTGACGTAAGGGGGTATTTTCGATTACCTCGTTACCTCTGCCATACCCCCTAAATTCCTGATAGTATTCCGCGGCGTCTAACTGGGTTTGTGCAGCATGTACATTCGCATTTAAGCCCGATAGAATTCACGCATTAAAAATGTAATTGAACAGCGCAATAAAATCGCGGAGCCTAAATTCATGAAAAGCTTTTCTCGACTAAAATCCGTTTTTGGCAACAAGTCATTGCCAGAGGAAGAACAACGCAAATTATACGAAGAATTATTACTCTTGACGTTGGCGCGTGCCAGCCGAACAGATTTAGATACCGCTCAAGTTGAAGTCGACAGCGTTCTGGCGATTTTAAAAAGTAATGGAATAGAAGCGTCCGCCGAAGACGTTCGTCTAACCGCTATGTCTGAATTGTTCGAGGTTGCATCACTCGAAAAGTATTTAGCCAAGGGTGGTCAGCAATTGAGTGTTGCGTATAGGCATAAGATTGTCTCAGGTTTATTAGATGTGATTAAGAGCGATGGCACTGTTGGGAGTGCGGAAGCCAATTTTTTTAATGATGTATCGAACGCTCTCGATTTAACGCCAATTCAGTTGCTAGGTGTAACCGTTGACGAGTAAGCGGTGGTGCTCCATCAACACGGTTTGAATGGCGATCTGTTTGGTTAATATTTAGTATCAACATGCTAACGGTACTTTCGCCCGCAAAAACGCTCGATTACGAGACCCACATTAGTATCTCACAATCTACGCTTCCAGAGTTTGTGGGGCGCAGCAGTGAGCTGGTAAAAATTATGCGCGGAAATTCTCCGCAGCAGATCGCGAGCTTGATGGGGGTATCCGACAAGATAGCGCATTTGAATTATGGACGTTTCGCGGATTGGGATGAAACATTTCCTGATGGGAATTCGCGCCAGTCCGCGCTGGCGTTTAAAGGAGATGTCTACACTGGTTTGGAAGCCTATAACTTCAACACAGCGGACTTCGAGTTTGCGCAACAGCACTTGAGAATACTGTCTGGCCTCTACGGAGTGCTGCGCCCACTCGATTTAATGCAGCCTTATCGGCTGGAGATGGGCACCCAATTAGCAACCGACCGTGGTGAAAATCTTTATCAGTTTTGGGGCGATTTAATTGTCGAATCTCTGAATCGGCAACTACAGAGTATCGATAGCAACACGCTGGTTAATTTAGCCTCCAACGAATACTTTAAATCGGTCGATACCAGCAAGCTCGATGCGAATATAGTGACGCCGGTTTTTAAAAACTATAAAAATGGTAAGTATAAGATTATTAGTTTTTACGCTAAAAAAACGCGCGGGCTTATGGCTGCCTGGCTTATTAAAAACCGGATAACCGACCCTGCTCAATTAAATCAGTTTAATCAAGCGGGGTATTCATTTTCAGCACAAAACTCCGCGAATGAGCAGCTCGTTTTCCTGCGCGACGAAATTGCTTAGGGCGGTTTTAGATAGACGCGCTCAATTTCTTGATTTGATGGTTAAGTATCTCGTCATTTTCAGAGTAATCAACCGGGCACTCCACAAGATGCACGCCGGGTGTGTCCAAACACTTTTTGAGTAATGCTTGAAGCCCTTCGGCGCTTTCAACGCGATGACCATGGGCACCATAGCTTTGTGCATACTTCACGAAGTCGGGATTGCTATATTCGAGCCCAAAATCTTTGAAACCCAGGTTCGCCTGCTTCCAACGAATCATTCCGTAAGCATTATCGTTTAGCACGAGTACCACCAAATTCAGATTTAGACGCACCGCAGTTTCGAGCTCTTGCGAATTCATCATGAAGCCGCCATCACCGCAAATAGCCATAATTTTCCGGTTTGGGTGTATTAAACGTACGGCCATCGCCGACGGTAGACCTGCCCCCATGCTTGCAAGTGCATTATCCAATACCACCGTATTCGGTTTTGCTGCACGGTAATTACGTGCGAACCAGATTTTATACACCCCGTTATCCAGGCAAATAATGCCATCGTCAGGTAGTGCACTGCGCACATCCGCCACTATGCGCTGCGGGTAAACCGGGAATCGGGAGTCGTCAGCACCTTCGGATATGTGTTTATCGTGGTGATTCTTTATGTTCATCATTTGACCAAAGCTCCAATGGCTTTGGACTTCCATTTGATCCTTGATTCGCCAAATAGCATTTGCGATATCCCCAATCACCTCCACCTGTGGGAAGTACACAGGGTCCACCTCCGCTGTATTGAACGATATATGCAGAACCTCGGTGCCGCCACGCAGCATAAAAAATGGTGGTTTTTCGATGACATCATGGCCAATGTTTACGATTAGATCCGCGGCTTCGATTGCCCGATGCACAAAATCGTCTGCACTGAGCGTGGCATTGCCCATAAATAATTCGTGATTCTCGTCGATAACGCCTTTACCCAGTTGTGTGGTGACAAACGGTATACCAAATTCATCCACGAGTTCAGTAAGCACCCGGCTGGTCATCTTACGATTAGCTCCGGCGCCGATAACTAAAATAGGGGCTTTTGCTTGTTCAATTTTTTCGACCGCAGCGTTAATCGCCTTTTTTTCTGCAACCGCTCGCCGGTTTAACGACGCCGGAATGGGTAGCTGGTCGGTTTGTTCATCAGCAATGTCCTCTGGCAGCTCTAGATGAACCGCGCCGGGTTTTTCTTCCTCGGCTATCCGAAAGGCTTCACGAATTCTGCTGGGAATGCTGTCGCTGGCAACTATCTGGTGTGTATATTTGGTGATTGGCCCCATCATGTCGACCACATCGAGTATTTGGAATCGACCTTGTTTGGATTTTTTGATCGGTTTTTGGCCCGTGATCATCATCATAGGCATGCCACCGAGCTGTGCGTATGCCGCTGCTGTTACCAGATTTGTTGCGCCGGGCCCTAGCGTGGAAAGGCACACGCCTGTTTTGCCGGTAAAGCGTCCGTAAGTAGATGCCATAAAACCAGCAGCCTGCTCATGACGAGTGAGTATCAATTTTATTTTTTTTGAGCGCGAGAGACTATCAAGCAAGTCCAGATTCTCTTCACCAGGTATACCAAAAATATACTCGACGCCTTCAGCTTCCAGTGCCTTAATAAATAAGTCAGATGCTTTTGCCATCTATTTTTGTTCTCTCGGTCTTGACCGTGCTGTGAGTTAATCTTTGAGTCGATAGCCCGTCGCAAAAATGCGCCACACGACAACGACACAGCTAACCAGGAATAAACTGATCATGCCAAGGCTGGTAACGATGCTCACGTCGGCGATGCCGTAGAAGCTCCAACGAAACCCACTGACCAGATATACAACCGGATTGAATAAAGTAACTGTTTGCCAGAATGGGGGCAGCATATCAATTGAATAAAAAGTACCGCCCAGGAAGGCGAGTGGCGTAATAATCATTAACGGTACGATCTGTAATTGATCGAAGCCATTCGCGACAATGCCAAGAATAAAGCCAAATAAGCTAAAGGTGGTTGCGGTTAGAAATAGAAAAGTAATCATCCAAAACGGGTGTTGTATTTCATAGTCGACGAATATCCGCGCGGTGACAAGAATAATCAGGCCAACGATTATAGACTTGCTGGCGGCTGCACCGACATAGCCAAGCAATATTTCAAAATACGAAATGGGCGCAGACAAAATTTCGAATATGGTGCCGGTAAAGCGTGGAAAAAATATACCGAATGAAGCGTTTGAAATGCTCTGGGTCAGCAAAGACATCATGACCAGACCAGGAATAATAAAGGCGGCATAGCTAACTCCGCCGATTTCGCCCATGCGCGAACCAATGGCAGAACCGAATACGATGAAATATAAGCAGGTCGAAACCACTGGGGCAGCAATGGTTTGGCCGATAGTGCGCCAGGCACGTGCCAACTCAAATTTATAGATCGCAGCGACCGAATTAATACTCATTATTGTTCTCGCACTAGTTTGACAAAAATTTCTTCCAGGGAGCTTTGGCTTGAACGAAGATCCTTGAAGTCGATACCTTGTTTGTCGAGCTTTCTGAGTAATTCCGCAATACCGGTATGTTCTTGTTTGGTATCAAAACTGTAAATCAGTTCGGTGCCGTCTGCTTCCAGCTTAAGGTCGTAGTCAGATAAATTGTCAGGGATCTCTGTCATTCCAGTTTGCAATTGCAACCGCAATTCCTTCTTGCCAAGTTTCTGCATAAGCGCTGTTTTTTCTTCAACAACAACGATTTTGCCACCACTGATAACGCCTACGCGATCCGCTATTTGCTCGGCTTCTTCGATGTAGTGCGTAGTTAATATAATGGTCACGCCATTTTCGCGCAAATCTCGCACCATCTCCCACATGTCGCGGCGTAGCTCCACATCGACGCCAGCCGAGGGCTCATCCAGAAACAATATTTCTGGTTCGTGCGACAGTGCTTTAGCGATCATAACTCGACGCTTCATACCGCCAGACAGGGTGCGAAGTTTGGCGTCTTTTTTGTCCCACAGTGAGAGCTGTTTCAGTATCTTTTCCACGGACGCGTGGTTTTTCGGTTTGCCGAACAGACCACGGCTAAAGTTCACTGTTGACCAGGTGGTTTCAAAGGCATCGGTTGTTAACTCTTGGGGCACCAGGCCAATTTTTGAACGAGCGGCTCGGTATTCACTCACAATATTGTGGCCACTAGCGAGAACTTCACCGGAAGTTGGTGTGACAATTCCACAAATAATACTGATTAGCGTGGTTTTACCTGCGCCATTAGGACCTAGCAGGGCAAAAATTTCTCCGGATTGAATTTCAAGGTCAATATTATGTAGTGCTTGATGACCAGAAGCGTAGGTTTTGTTGAGTTGTTTTATCGAAATAATTGGCATTGAAATAAGGGCTTGGTTAGCTTTTCAAATCAACGATAGAGTTACTCAAGGCAAGCTTGGTAGCTCCCCATTCCCTTGTCCAAGAGCTTAGTCAGTTCTGCTAGTCACTTCTAATAAGTGATAGCCAAATTGAGTTTTAACCGGCCCTTGCACGGTGCCGACGTCGGCGCTGAATACAACCTTATCGAATTCGGGCACCATCATACCGGGAGAGAATTCACCAAGGTCGCCACCCTGTGCTTTTGATGGACAGGAAGAATGCTGTTTGGCAACATCGCCAAAATCGGCACCTGCTTCGATTTGAGTTTTAAGTTCATTACATATTTCTTCTGATGACACCAAAATGTGTCGTGCGCTGGCTTTTGCCATGATGTTCTCCTGATGGACCGTAAAGAGTCGGTTTGTTATTTCGATTCGGTCGCGCACTTTGCACGTTTTGGCTGAAAAAATCAAAGTCTGGAGCAGCTTATACGGAAGATCTTGGGCCCTGCCATGATCTGCACCCACTGTCTTATTTAAGCAGAATAGTACCGGGCGTGTTTGTTATCGTGCCCGGCTTGGTTTTTAGTGCGCTAGTAGACTGTGGTAAAGGCGACTGAGACAGACTGCCAGGTCTCAGTTCTATATGCCGGTCGCGCCACGCACACGTTGCAGATGTTCTTCTGGTAACGCCATCGTCCGTTTTGAAACGAAGTAGCACAGTGCCATCGAAATAAAGCCGCTCATCGCCGCGGCCGAATATGGGCTTTGTGAATAAAAGGCAAACCACTGCCCAGCTTCTTCCAGCGCAGTTCCTTGCAGCCAGTGCCCGGAAATTATTTGCGCATGTATAAGAATAAAACTAATGGCTCCACCCCAAAATCCGGCTAATGCACCGGCTCGGCTAATACCGTTCCAAAGAGAGCCTAATACCAGAGGCCCCATTAAGGCAGCGGTAAAACCACCCACGCCTGCCCAGACGAGCAGCGTAATGTTCATGTCCATGACGAACCAGCCCAGTATGATGGCGCCGACCAAGGTCAACACGGTAACCGTGCGGCTGATGACTAGCACCTTGCGGTCGAGCTGCGACTCGCTTTGATCTGCATGAAACCGTGGGGCGATGCTGCGCCGATAAATGTCGTTGGCGAATACCTGTGATGTTGAGATTAATAATCCATCTGCAGTTGACATGATCGCCGCCAGCACGCCGACACCCAACAATGCAGCAAGCCAGGCTGGGAGTAATTCAATAAACAGAGCCGGCAGGGCAGTATTGGCACCACCGGCAAGCAAATCATCACCGAGAATTGCGCGGGCAGAAGCACCGCCGAGCGCCATTGCTGGCAGTATCATGCCGAAGATA
>JABJKL010000006.1 GCA_018660405.1 Pseudomonadota bacterium
GAAGTGTTTACCGGCTCCCCCGGCAAATACGTTAGCGTAAAAGATACGATTGCAGGCTTTAAGGCGATTATCAGCGGTGAGATGGATCAATATTCTGAACAAGCCTTCTATATGGTTGGCTCCATCGATGAAGTCATTGAAAAGGCCAAAGACATTGAATAAGAAGGACATAGAGTAAGTTATGGCAACCACTACGCAAGTTGGCACGATGCAAGTTGAAGTGGTCAGCGCTGAGCAGGAGATTTTTTCTGGTCAGGCGAGCATGCTGGTGGCTACCGGCATCGCCGGCGAACTAGGTATTACACCGCACCACGCACCCTTGCTTACCCAGCTTAAGCCCGGGGATGTTCGTGTGTTCGCCGAAAATGGTGATGAGGAAGTTATATACGTATCCGGCGGCATTCTGGAAGTTACTCCACAAATGGTAACCGTATTATCAGATACAGCGGTGCGCGCCGAAGATCTTGACGAGGCAGCGGCTTTGGAGAGCCAACAAAGGGCTCAGCAAGCATTGGCGGATAATCGAGCGGATATCGAATGGGCGAAGGCCAAAGCGGAACTCGCGCAAGCCGCCGCGCAACTGGCTGCGATTAAGAAACTGAAAAGACGCAGATAATTTTTGTTTGGCACGAAATCACAGAACCCCATCAGTTTATGCTGATGGGGTTTCTGTTTTTCTGCCCTGATGGCATAGTGCGTTATCTCTTTATGGTAGTTCCCGTGCAATACAGGAGGCTCTGCGATTGGGCGAAATAAAGCTAAGTATTGTCATTCCTTGTTTTAATGAAGCCGAAACAATCAGCGAATGCGTGAAACAAGCGTTGCGCGGCATTGAATTAAGCGAGCTTTCCGGCGAAGTGGTCGTGGCTAATAACAATAGCGCAGACGATTCGGCAGCCCTGGCAAAAAGCGCCGGTGCACGAGTCGTTGACGTGGCGGCCAAAGGCTATGGCAATGCCTTGATCGGAGGAATCGAGGCTGCCTGCGGTGAATATGTGATGATGGGTGATGCTGACCTCAGTTACGATTTTCAACACGCACCGAAATTTGTTGAAAAATTACAGGCTGGCGCAGATTTAGTGATGGGTAATCGCTTTCTCGGCGGTATTGAGGCCGGAGCAATGCCCTGGAAAAATCGTTTCGTCGGTAATCCGGTATTGTCGGGTATCGGTAAATGGCTGTTTAAAATACAGGTTGGTGATTTCCACTGTGGATTAAGGGCTTTCTCCAGGGAAGCGTATAAACAGATGAACCTTAATTGCGGAGGGATGGAGTTCGCATCTGAGATGGTTATTCGGGCACATCTATTGAAGATGAAGGTAGAAGAGGTGGCTACCGTATTACGGGTCGACGGAAGATCGGGTGCTCCAAATCTACGCCCATGGCGAGATGGCTTGCGGCACTTGATATTAATGCTCAGTTATAATCCGCAAAAAACATTCAAAATGCCGGGCATGTTATTAGCGGCACCCAGTTTAGTGGCAATCATCGTGCTTGAATTGGGGCCAGCGCGATTGCTGGGTGTGAACTTCGACATGGGTTCACTGATGGTGTTGGCAATGCTATTTTTGTTGGGTACACAGCTGATGTTGATGGCGCACCTTACTCATTGTTATTCCCGGGTAAATGGGTTTTTGCTGCCGGACGTAGCGCAGGGAAAAACACCGTTAAAAGCTGGAACTCTCGTTTTAGCCGGGTTGTTTGTTGGATTGATAGGGGCCTTGGGAGTGATTTTGATGACGGTTTGGTGGGCGACGGGTGGTTTTGGTGATACCAATCCTCAAACAACAATGCGAGTGCTCATTCCTGCAGCGATATGCCTGCTTTTGGGCGGCCAACTATTTTTCAACGGTATTCTTCAGAATGTTTTGGAAATACCCCTAATAGGCAGGAATAAGTGATCGTTTTGGTACTAGTCACGGGGCTTGTTTTTGCGCTGATCGTGCTGGTCATCAGGCCAACGCAGCAGCGTGGCAAACTATTATCATTATCGGCGGCTTTGGCCGCCACGGCCATTAAGCTGTGGTTGGTTTCCTGGCAAGACCTGATAGGAAACGGTGCAGCAGGACATGATGACTTCCTTTTCCTTTGGCTGGCAGGGTTCGTATCGGCAGGCGATTGGTTAGGGGTGTATAACGAATTCACCCTTATTAAGGGACCATTTTTAAGTGTGTGGATATCCTGGCTGCATAAAATCGGTTTGCCATTTCTGCTGACTAATCAATTGTTGTACGTCTTTGCTTGTGTTGTAGCCGCCATTGCACTAAGGCCGGTTATAACGTCGAGCTGGGGCGTGCTCATTGTCTACTTAGTAGCACTGTTCAACCCCATGTCCTTTAGTTTGGCCCATATCGCGCGCGTTGATCGATTCGCAATCTATTCTTCGCTCATATTATTGTTGCACGCCTGTATTGTTGGCTGGTTGTTGCGTTGCCATCGGGCAAAAAATGCCGATGTGATTTGGCTTTTTGGAGCATCGTTGATTCTGGGTATCGCGCTGATTACCAGAGAGGCATCCATTTGGTTGTTCCCCGGTGTGGCGCTTGTGCTTGCCGCCACGATGCTTTTTTCAAGGTGGAATGTTCGTTCGGCTAAACGCTACCTGCTGTGCACCGTTTTTCTCGTAGTTATCGCCGCGATACCGACGCAGCTTGTGAGTTATATGAATTGGAAGCATTACGAGTTTTGGGGTGTGACAGAATTCGGAGATAGTGAGTTTGCAAATGCTTATGGAGCGTTAACCCGGGTGGAACCCCGGTCGCCACATATGGCTGTTCCAATAAGCAAACAAGCACGAATGAATGCCTATAAAGTAAGCTCCTCATTGGCTACGCTTGAAGAACTTCTAGAGGGCGAACTGGGTCAAGGGTGGGCACGGGTATCTAGCCAGGAACTTATGCAATCACTGGATGGAGAAATCGCGGGTGGTTGGTTTATGTGGGCGTTTCGTGATGCCGCTACACGGCAAGGAATGCACCAATGGTTTGGTAAATCCGAAACGTTTTATAAACAGATTGCAGATGAAATAAATTTCGCGTGCCAACAAGGCCCTCTGGAATGTTTGGCACCACGCAGTGGGTTCACTCCCGTTTTTGATGCCGGGCAACTTTTGCCTGCGCTAAATGTTTTTTTTAAAGCGTGGGCCAGTATGGCTACGTTTTCCCAATACAGGCCAGAGTCTGATGAAAGTGTCGGTCAAGACTGGATGCTTGATATGTTTCAGGATTTCACCTGGGAGCGGTTATCGAGTAACTGGCAAGACGGGCCGACAACTGAACGTTATGTAGACAAACAGCGTGCAGCCGAACGCAGGCTTGAAAAAATACAAAGCCGATATCGCAAATGGGCTCCAGCGTTAGCTATCCTGCTAAGCCTCCTATTTATCTATCGCCTGGTATTGTGGGTTCGGTTATCAACGGATGAGAAGCGCTTGCTAACCGCAGCGCTTGCAATACTAGCTAACATGGGTGCGTATGCCGCAATGCTCTCGTACATCGAGGTAACCTCATTTTTAACCATTAATCACCAGTATCTTTTCCCTAACCACGCATTATTGTGTTGGCTAATTGGGGGAGGCGTCGCTTTGGTTGGTGTAAGACTGGGACCGAAAGGTGTGGCACGAATCAAATCAAGGGTAATAAAGCAAAGCGATAAATTTTGTTTTCGTCGCCCACGTCAAAGCTAAATAGAGGGCAGGATATTGGCTACGAAGTCACTACTTGCGGGAGGCTTGTAATTCCTGTATCACTGCATACTAATTTGGTCGATATTGAGAGTGAGGCTAAGGGCTTGTGCTTATAAAAACGGGGGGTACGATTTTATCTCGTGTAATTGCGGTGGTGATGTTAGCGACTTATTGTGCAGTGACCTCTGCTCAACAAGAGGCTAGCGATGCTGATGTTCTAAATAAGGCGCTTACCGAATTAGAAGCGAGTGAATTCGCTGAGGTGTTAAAAACTTTGGAGGACCTCTCTGAAGGGTCTGAATATACAGCTGCATCCCTAATGGTTTCTGGTACCGCGTTGAATCGCCTGGGCTTACACAATACTGCGGCAGTAGTTCTTCGCCGCGCAGACGATCTCTCTTACCCAGGCGAGTTGCTGAATTTTGAATTAGGGTGGGCCTGGCTTGAAGTCGGTGAAAACGACCTGGCGATTATGCGATTGACGGGGTTTGTGCGTAATAACCCCGAACATGCAAAAGGCAACGAGCTTTTGGGTCGTGCCTTGGCCCGTTCAGGGCAGGTAGAGGATGGCATTGGCTTGATGCGTAACGCAGAGAGTTTGGATGCCGAGCTATCAGACACGGTAAATTTGGAGTTGGCGACAATCGCTTATGCTTTCGGTGATAGCGCCCTCGCGGCGGCCAAACTCAATAACATCGTCGAGCAAAGCCCGGATTCACCGATTGCGAATTACTTGCGAAACACTTTTGCGGTAACCGATCAAGTTCCCGCTGGTGTGGCCGCCGCTCAGCCGTCAAATGTTACCTGGTGGGGCGTACAGTCTTACGCTGGCTATAACGACAATGTTATCGGTCGGGGTAGAAATCAACCGTTACCTGAGGACATATCTGGTCAGGGTTCAAGCTTCGTTCATTTTGGCGGGCACCTGGGTCATCGCAAAGTATTGTCAAATAGAAGCGACATATATGCAGTCGCCAGCTTGGGTACTGATAAAAAATTTGATGTTTCCGAGGTGGATAATGTCGTGGCACGAGGCAGCGCCCGTTATCGATACCGTCTAGATAGTGGCGCGGTTATTACTGCGGGCGCGAACGCAGAAACCTTGCGGGTCGACGGTGAAAAAATTCGCGATGGTTGGTCGGTAAGCACCGGTGTGGACTACCGCTTGGCTGACGATAAAAACCTGGAAGTCTATCTCGCACGAAACGAAGAAGATTACGATCTGGGCAGTTTATTTGAGTTCCGTGACCGTGATGGCGATTATTGGACAGCTTCCGCCAGATACGGACAAGAGATGAGTGAGACCTTGTCATTACACGGAGGGGTAAGCCTTCAGTCATATTCCGCAAACGGAGACGACTACGATAATGATGCCTGGTCTTTATATGTGCAGGCAGTACAGCAAGCTGACGTTGAAGTAGCAGGAAGAACGTATACGCCAAGTGTGACAGCATTTTTTTCCTATCGAGATACTAATTACGACAACCTTAATAGTTTCGCCGGAACTAATGGCTTTGCCTTTGCTCGCGATGACCAGGAATTATTAGTCTCGGTTAGTGTAAATGTGCCGATCAAAGAAAACTGGACAGTTTTTATGCAGCTACAACACGCAGACAATCAATCTAATGTTGATGCTTTCGATTATAAACAGTCGATGTTTAACGTTGGCTTCAGTCCCCAGTATTAGCCAAGGGGTGATAAGTAATGAAGTTTAGAGAATTATTTTTGATACTTGCTTTATCCAGTGCGTTTTTTGTTTTGCCTCAGTCTGCGGGCGCGGCCAATTTCAGCCTGGGTTGCTTTCATCAAGGATCCTTTATCGAATGTCCTCCCGGCGTGGCGATCGGCTCTACTAGCGCCAACTTTTCGGGCACGGGAATTAACTGGACGACCCCCAATAATGGAGGCACTGTTTTTGTTGAGGGCACGGGCCCGTTTCCGGCTTGCCCGACGCCACTGCCGCCGAACGTTAATTTGCCCGACGTGGGGACGATGACACCGTCAGAGCCTGTGCCCACCAACCCCGAACCTTCGCAAAGCACGCCGCCCCCGGCTGTTGTAATCATTATTCCGGGGCAGTTGCCAAGCTTGTTTCCACCGGCAGCCAATTCATTTGTGCCGGTTAGTACGCTTGATCTATATCGACTGAAAATTTCGTCCGGTACTACGGCTTCGACCTGTGCCAACGGCTATGGGTCGATGGCAGGAGATTCTATCTATTCCCCATGGCAACCAAGGCTGGGTTGCGGCTATAGCCCGGCGCCTACAGAAACCGAAAACCCTTATGGGTTTAGCTTGGCGCTAAATTTATCTTTTGACTTACCTGAGGATGAGCGACCATTAATAGACGCTACACCGAGAGTTCTTATTGCCGTTGATACACCTGATTTAGGTATCGCGCTACAGTCAACGATTGACAATTTGGTTCCAGGCACTGAGGGCTTGGACGATTCGGAATACACGGCCAGAGTTTTAGGAGCACTGCTAGACGATGGTGGCGCTTTTGGTATAAACGACGCTATTGCGTTCAAGTGGCTTGAGGGTGTTGGTATCAGGGCAGTAGACGACCCGGGTGTTGGAAGTATTTTAGATCAGATCACTCAGCCGGTTGGAAGTATTATGGATCAGATCACTCAGCCGGGTAATGGGCCCCAAACAGCGGATGGTTTTAATCCAAGCGTAGGCTTTGATGTTGATGAAGATCCAGCTGATTATCCCGCCGGCTCATTGTTGTCCAATCCAGAATTTCAGGAGGACATCCTCCGTAGAATACAGGCTTGGGCAAACTTCGATAACATCGGGGATGTTGAAGAAGGCATCGATTTGCTTATACCCTTTGTTGAGCATTCAAAATATGCAGATGTCGACTTGAACCTGGATCTGGGTTATGGCGCACCATTGTTTGGCGTCACTGCAGAGTACGAAACTCAAGAACAAACCACAGGGAACAATGGCACGCCCGCCGGTAGTGAGCCGCTTAATTTGGATGCAGACCTACAATACAGTGATGACGATATTGTCATTCCAGATTTTTGGAATCGGCATATTGACAGGTTTTCGAGTATCGATACGACCACTACAGATGAGGACGTTGCGTCACAGGTTCCCGAGCAACCCGTATTTGCAGTTACTGCGCCCCAGGAGTTAACTGACGACCAGCTTGAATACGTTCTATTTAACGTGCTCACTGAGGCACAGGCATATACACTTCTTGAGTTAGCTGACGAACACGGTATGGAATATTCGCTTAAGGCTCTTAGGGAGTTCGCGACCGCATTTTATGCACATCCAGATGTATGGGCACTAATGATGCAAGTGCTTAGCGTCGATATGTTTGTAACAATGCTGCCCGCGATGAGCGACAGTATTTTGGACATTTTGGATCAGGCGATAGAGAGCGAGTTTAAAAATATCGATGCTGAGATCGGTGCTGAGTTCGATCGTATCCTGGCTGAAAATGAGGCTTTTGGAGAAAACGCGGAATGGCTCAAGCAGCAACAGCAATTGGCCATCATGCGGCCGTTTCTTCTTGCTCCGATCATTGTTCGGGGGCTTGCCGGACAGTCGATTTATATGGACAAGTTGGCACTATTTTTGTATTCGTCAACAAATCAACCAGATTTTTTCCGGGTGGTTGCAACTATAGGCGTCATTGAAGTGTTGATCAACACGGCTACTCAGGGTTTGTTAGTAGACCCCGACGCCGACTTCAACGAAGGTGATGTACACAGCGTCATTCGAGAGGTACAAGGTAATATCCCACTTGTGAATCGAACAGCCCCGTCAGATGTTTCAACGCAAGTTGTGATGTATTGAACCAAGCTATTGTATGAAATAAAACGTTGCGGATAAAATGGCGTTGGCGATACAAGCAAGCACAAATATTTCACTAATTTGATGGAATAAAAAGTGCGGCCACTGCGTACCGAAATGTCGGACGAGAATATCGACCTGCGCTTGATCAAGCGGCTACTCCCCTACTTGTGGAAGCACCGTATTCGTATCGCGATTGCGCTTATCGCGCTTATTTTTGCCAAGTTGGCGAACGTGCTAGTGCCCGTGGCACTAAAAAACATAGTTGATGCGCTGGACGATCCATCTGAACTATTGGTGGTGCCGCTTGGCCTGTTGCTTGCCTATGGTGCGTTAAGATTCTCCACCACACTATTTCAGGAACTAAGAAATGCGGTGTTTGCTCGTGCCGCACAACGAACGACTCGACAGTTAACTCTCGATGTGTTTAAGCATTTACATGAGCTATCAATGCGTTTTCACTTGGATCGGCAAACCGGTGGTGTGTCGCGTGACCTGGAGCGGGGCAGCCAAAGCGTTTCACGACTTCTTAACTATTTAACATTCAGTGTTATTCCAACCTTGTTTGAGTTGCTCGTGGTGTGCGGCATATTGTTTATGAGCTTTGAAGTGTCTTTTGTCTTAATCACCATAACCACCATTGTTGTGTACGGCGTTTACACCATCAAAGTTACCCAATGGCGGCTCAAGTATCGGATTGAGATGAACAAGGCCGACTCGGCAGCGAACACCGCCGCGATTGATTCATTGTTGAACTACGAAACGGTTAAATATTTTGGTAACGAAGTTTATGAGTTTGATCGTTACAACAGCCACTTGATGGAATGGGAGGCAGAATCGGTCAAGAGCCAGTTATCGCTGGCTTTGTTAAATGTCGGGCAGGGGGTGATAGTGGCTGGTGGCCTCATCGCACTGATGATCATGGCGGCCTCTAGCGTTGCTAGCGGCGCGATCACCATCGGCGAGTTTGTGATGCTGAATGCCTTCATGATTCAGTTGGTTATACCGCTTAATTTTCTGGGCACTATTTTTCGCGAAATCAAACACTGTTTGGTAGATATGGCGCGCATGTTCGGCATATTGGACGAAGCCCTGGAGATCGAGGATGGACCAGATGCAAAACCGTTAGAGTCTGGGGAATATCCAATCGTGTTTGATAAAGTCAGTTTCTCCTACAGGCCTGACCGTCAAATTCTGCACGAAGTGAGTTTTGAGGTTCCCGCGGGCAAACGCGTTGCTGTGGTCGGCCCTAGTGGTTCGGGAAAATCTACCATAGCGAGATTACTGTTTCGATTTTATCAACCGGATAGCGGTGCCGTTTTTATAGGTGGTGAGCCGATTGACCAGCTTCAGCTAAAATCGTTGCGAGGCGCTATTGGTGTGGTGCCACAAGACTGCGTACTATTCAACGACACCCTCGCTTACAATGTTGCGTATGGGCGGCCGGGGGCCGGTGAAGCAGAGGTTCTAAAAGCGATTGACCGAGCAAACCTGTCTGGTTTGTTGGCACGATTACCGGACGGTCTAAAAACCCAGGTCGGTGAGCGCGGGCTAAAATTATCGGGTGGCGAAAAACAACGGGTGGCGATCGCGCGCGCGATAATAAAAGATCCGCCGGTACTCATTCTCGATGAAGCAACATCTTCTTTAGATTCAATCTCTGAGCAGGCGATACAGTCCGCATTGGACAGCGTGTCCAGGCGGCGTACGACTTTGGTAATTGCGCATCGTTTGTCCACTGTGATTGATGCAGATAAAATATACGTTTTAGATGCTGGCAAGATTGTCGAATCTGGGGCGCACGAGGATCTATTGGCAGCCCGCGGTCAGTATCATCAGTTGTGGAAGATTCAACAGGAACAAGCGGAAAAAGTGACCGAGTAAAGCAATAGCGGAAGTTTGACAAAGACCATGACGAAAATATCTATAAGGGGCTCAGCCTTCGGAGTCACTTACCTACTGTTTCTATTATTCCTGATCGTTGTGATTGAAATTGCGACTCGTTCGTTGATCTCAGTGGATTGGCTCAGTCAAAACTTTTTTGGTCGAAGTGAAACTATGTGGAGTCTGTTGTGGGAGCAGAGCGCAAAGGAGCAGAGGATCGATGGCGAGGCATCGCTTAATCAGCACGATAATTATCTTGGTTGGCGCTTAAAACCCAATTTGGATCTAACCCTCTGGGATAACAAGCGTTTTCAAACAAACGCGGACAGTATTCGGGGTTCCAGGGATTACTCTACCGAGGCTGCCCCGGGAATAACGCGTATCGCGATGATTGGCGATTCTTTTACTATGGGCGAAGAGGTTGGTGAAACCGAAACATTCTCCTATCAATTACAGCAAGTGCTGCCGCAGACTGAAGTCATCAATTTTGGTGTCGGTGGCTACGGCATTGACCAAATTTTATTGCACATGGAACAGCATGTTGTGCGGTACAAGCCAGACGTGGTGGTGTTGGGTTTTGTTCGGGACGACATGCGTCGCAGTATGTGGAGCTTTCGCCATCACAGCAAACCCATACTGGATATGGATAACAATTTGGCTATAAAAAATCTTCCGGTGCCGGACAGTGGTACGGTGTCATCACAACAACGTTATCGATCCCGCGCCTGGGATATTCTAAACGTTATTTGGGGCGAGATTCGTTGGCGTCAAGGCTGGTTTGAGACCGATATGGTTGAGTTGGGCGAGGCGATAATGAATCGTATGTTAGCAAGCATTGAGGCGATTGGAGCAGAGGCAGTGCTTGTCTACTTACCGCACAGCGAAGATTTGGATATGACTTATGAGCGCTTTCATTCAGCAGAAGAACAGTTTTTTGAGCGTGTGTGCGCAGATAAACAGCTCAGGTGCCTGAATCTTCGTGGCAAGTTCCAGTTGGAGACGTCGTTGGGTTACCCGGTCAAGGTTGGCGGACACTGGCTTTACAACGGCCATGCCCTGGTGGCCAAATACATTAAATCGTATTTTGAAACTGAAGGTCTTGTAACAGTAGAGTAAAACATAATGACAAATAGAGAAGTTAGACAGTGGGTACCCGCCCAACACACCAGCGACGGTGCGGGTGTAAAAATCAAACGAATCGCCGGCCCCCACTTGAATACCCACATGGATCCTTATCTGTTGTTGGACGAATTGCGTTCAGATGATCCTGATGACTATATAGCCGGGTTTCCCCCGCATCCGCATCGCGGCTTCGAAACCATCACCTATATGCGGGAAGGGTCGTTTAGCCACAAGGACCATATGGGCAATGAAGGCCAGATTGACCCCGGCGGCGTTCAATGGATGACCGCCGGGCGTGGCGTGATTCATTCGGAAATGCCTGCTCAGGAAGATGGAGCGTTTCATGGCTTTCAAATATGGTTGAATCTGCCTGCGGATGAAAAAATGAAACCTGCGGCCTGGGAAGATATTCAAAATGATCGGGTTACAAACAAAAAATTGGAAAATGGCGCTTCGCTTTTGGTCATTGCTGGCAATATTAAAGTTGCTGGGGAATCACTTGAAGGGCCACTGCTTGGGCCAACGACCGAACCCGTGCTTGTCGATGTGTTCTTGCCCGCAGGCGAAACGGTTGAAATCGAGTTGCCGCACGATCACCAGGTGATGGTTTATTTATATGACGGAGGCCTGGAAGGCAAAAGCGCTCCGGGTGCGCTGTTCTATAACACCGGCGCCACGCTGTCTCTGACTGCGTCGGAGAAAGGCTTGGGAGCCTTCGTATTAGCGGGCACACCTTTAAAAGAGCCGATCGCGCAGCATGGCCCGTTTGTGATGAACACCGCTGAAGAAATAGAGCAAGCTATTACGGATTATCAGGCGGGCACACTCACAGGCTAGAATTTTCAATTCAAGGTTAAATCGGCCTCGTTAAAAACTTTTATCAACGGCGATACCGCTAATTTGCTAAACTGAATTAAAGCCATCAGCGAGGGTATCGAAATGAGTACAGAAATAATTGTCCTAATCGCAATTGCGGCGATCGTCTTATTTGGCGTTGCGATCTACAACCGATTGGTTACCGCGCGCAATGGTTACAAAAACGCGTTCGCCCAAATAGATGTTCAACTGACGCGCCGTCACGATTTGATTCCCAATTTGGTCGAGACCGCCAAAGGCTACATGGCGCACGAACGCGAAACGCTCGAAGCGGTCATCACCGCCCGGAATTCGGCGGTTAGCGGGTTGAATAATGCAAAGGGTGACCCGAGCAACCCCGAAGCGATGAAAAAATTGGGCCAGGCAGAACAAGGCTTGAGTGGCGCCTTGGGTCGTTTATTTGCGCTGTCGGAATCTTATCCCGATCTTAAAGCCAACCAAAACATGATGCAGCTGTCGGAAGAGTTGACCACCACCGAGAACAAAGTGGCCTTTGCTCGCCAGGCGTTTAACGATGGCGTGTTGGCGTATAACAATACGCGCGAGCAATTCCCGAATAACCTGATTGCCGGATGGTTCAGTTTTACCTCCGCCGCGATGCTGGAAATCGAAGACGAGGCCAAGCGCGAAGTGCCCAATGTTTCATTTGGTGCCAGTTAGGACTTATCGGCTTTAAGGAACTAAAGGAAAGCGCCCGCGTGCTATGAATTTTTTCGAGCACCAAAATCGTGCCCGGCGCCAATCACGTTGGTTGATTGGCGCTTTTCTATTGGCGGCTGCTGCGGTCATTGTGGCCGTTGACTTTATTGTGCTGATATTTTTGGGCGTTTCGCCTGGTACTAGCGATATGGGCACGGCGGTAAGCGCCCAGAGCTGGCTCGACCCCGACTTTATCAATGCCAACCTGGATATATTGGTGCTAACCAGTGTCGCGACCGGCGGCACCATAGGCCTGGCGAGCCTTTTTAAGATGGTGTCATTGCGTTCGGGCGGTGGCAAAATCGCCAGCAGTATGGGTGGAACGCGAGTTGATGCCGACACCAGAGACCCGTTAGCTCGTCGGTTACGCAATGTGGTTGAAGAGATCGCTATCGCCTCTGGAGTGCCGGTTCCGGAGATCTACGTGCTCGAAGAAGAGGCAGGAATCAACGCCTTTGCCGCTGGCTATTCGCCAAGCGATGCAGCAGTTGCCGTTACCCGAGGCACGCTGGAAAAACTAAGTCGTGCAGAATTGCAGGGCGTTATTGCGCATGAATTTAGCCATATTCTTAATGGCGACATGCGCATCAATATACGCTTGATGGGGCTATTGTTTGGTATTTTGTTAGTGTCGATTGTGGGTCGGCATATTATGTACAGCGCGCGATTTATGGGCGGTTCGCGCCGCAAAGAAGGTGGCGGCATTGTTATGGTGGGCATATTGCTGCTGGTGGTTGGTTATGCGGGCTTATTCCTGGCACGCTGGATCAAGGCGGCGCTGTCTCGTCAGCGCGAATATCTTGCCGATGCTTCAGCCGTTCAATTTACCCGCAATCCAGATAGCATCGCCGGAGCGCTGAAAAAAATAGGCGCTTATAGCAGCGGTTCGTACCTCGAGGCCGAAAGCGAGGAAATTGGCCACATGCTGTTTGGACCAGGAGTTCAGGCCATGATGTTTTCTACCCACCCACCATTAGCCCAACGAATTACTCGAGTCGACCCACAGTTCAAACCATCAGACATAGATGAGTTAGGGGCGAACCTTGCACAGAACGAGCGCCGGGAACGAGAGCTTGCGATTAAAGAAATGGAAGCTCAACAGTCAGCAGGCAAAAAAGCGGGTGGCGGTTTTGGTCCGGGCATGTTTAACCCCGCAGAGTTGGCCGACAGCATCGGCAACCCACAAGAAGGTTCTTTATTGGCCGCGGCGATGGTGGCGGCAAGCATTCCTGCAGAGCTCGAACATGCCGCACACAGTCCAGCGTGGGCGCCCGAAGTATTATTGCTGTCTTTGCTCGATAGCAACCCCAAAATTCGTGAAAAGCAATTGTTGATTATCGCAGAGCATTTGGGTACCGACACAGAGCAGCGAGTGACTCATTTGTTAAGTTCTACCGAGCCGCTACAACGCAAGCAACGAATGCCACTGTATGAAATCACCTTTCCTGCACTTAAGCGCAGGCCAAGAGAAGAGCTGGATAAAATAGCGGAAACTGTGCGCCATCTAATTTTGGCCGACGGCCAGGTTGAAGTGTTCGAGTATTTTCTGGCCAAGATGTTTCAAATGCATTTGACAGAAGCAATGGCACCTTCGCGCGCGCGGGCTTCGGGCTTGCGCCGACTCAAAAAAGCCGAGAGCGATGTTCATATTGTTATGTCAGTGCTGGCCAATCAGGCAGGTGAAACGGAGAAAACAGAAGCGGTTTTAAGTGCTTCACTTGCCACGCTTGGTTTTGATCCAAAGCCCCCGGTATTGTTAGATCGCGATTGGGCCACCGTGCTCGATGCCGTGCTCGATCGGCTTGATCAGTTGCGACCCAAAGCTAAAGAACAATTGGTAACCGAATTAGGCAATATTGCGATGGCCGATGATGCCGCCAATATTGACGAACGGGAACTGCTGCGGGTTATTTGCGCGTCGATACACGCACCGCTACCAACATTTATGCGGCAGTTATAGCGCTAAAGTATCAACGGAAGAGTTTTTGAAATTTCAGGGTTGACTTTATTAGCGCATATAAAGTGCACCGGTAATGAGTAGTAACAACAGAGCCCATACAATTGCCATGCATTCTAATCGTTGATAAAAATCAATTTCACTTTTAAGGTCATTGAATTTTTCGAGTTGCTCATAAACGCCGGATGCTTTTTCGAACAGCGCGTCATCGTCATCGAATTTCTTTAAAATAACAGGCAAATCACTTTCTTGTACCTTTTCGTAATCCAGCCCAATCTCTTTTAAAATTTTTAGAAAGTTGCGATTAAACTGAACAAGGATGTATCGGGTTTTGCGTTTACTTATTTTGCTCTTCCTTCGATTGCTTACAAAAAAAGCAATAATTGAATACACGAAAACAACAATAGCTATTGAAGAAGCTAAAACGGTAACCGTATTTACTGTATGTATACTAAAAATGATTAAGCCTATGGGGATTAATTTAGATTAATCAAAAACCATCTCAACCACATCATTCGGCACGATCAGCTTACCAGCGGTTTTCTCCTGCACATCCTCAATACTAACGCCCGGTGCGGTTTCTTTTAAAATAAACGCTCCGTCAGCAATTTCCATATACGCGAGATCGGTCAGCACTTTTGAAATACAGCCTGCACCCGTTAACGGCAAGGTGCATTCACCGAGCAGCTTCGAATTACCGTGTTTGTCTGCGTGCGTCATGATGACAATAATATTATCGGCTCCCGCCACCAGGTCCATCGCACCGCCCATGCCTTTGACCAATTTGCCGGGAATCATCCATGAGGCGATATTGCCTTGGGTATCGACTTCAAAAGCGCCCAGCACGGTAAAGTCGACATGACCGCCGCGAATCATTGCGAAGGCGTCAGCTGATGAGAAAATCGACGCGCCGGTGGTTGCAGTAACGGTTTGCTTGCCGGCATTGACCATGTCGGGGTCCACCTGATCTTCGGTTGGAAATGGACCCATACCGAGCAGGCCGTTTTCGGAGTGAAGCATGACTTCAATGTCATCTGGAATGTAGTTGGCGACCAGTGTTGGAATTCCAATGCCCAGATTAACGTAATAGCCATCTTGTAGTTCGCGCGCTACGCGCTCGGCCATTTGTTCTCGTGTTAGCGGCATCGACTAGACCTCCGTTATCGTACGAAATTCAATGCGCTTTTCCGCTTTGGATTGCACAACTCGTTGCACGTATATGCCCGGCGTGTGAATTTGTGAGGGATCCAATTCGCCAGGTGCGACAATTTCTTCGGCTTCAACCACGGTAATTTTGCCGGCCATAGCCGCGCATGGATTAAAGTTTTGTGCGGTTGCGTTATAAATACAGTTGCCATAATGATCGGCGATCTTTGCATGCACCAGCGCGAAATCGCCGGTGATGCTTTCTTCGAGAATGTATTTCTTGCCATTAAATGCGCGCACATCCTTGCCCTCGGCCACCACGGTGCCATAGCCCGTTGCGGTATAAAACGCAGGAATCCCCGCGCCCCCGGCACGCAATTTCTCTGCCAGCGTTCCTTGTGGTGTGAGGGTTAGTTCAAGTTCGCCTTCAAGATATTGCCGCTCGAACTCCTTGTTTTCGCCGACGTAAGAGCTGATGGCTTTGGCAACTTGTTTGTTGACCAACAACACGCCCAAACCCCATTCATCAACACCACAGTTGTTGGAAACCACAGTCAGGTTTTTGGTGCCGCGCCGCGCAATTTCGTTGATCAGGTCCTGAGGAATTCCGCACAGGCCAAACCCTCCGGACACGAGGGTCATGCCATCCTCTACGCCTTCTAATGCTGCTTCGAAGGAATCTACTACTTTGTTGAATCCAGACATGATTTACGGCGTATTTCGTTTCGTTGTTGTATAAAAGAGCATCTATTAGATAAATTCCACAACCTAAAGCAAGGGCGGCTCATATTGGTGAGCGGCCCTTGTCGGGATTGGCGCTCTATACGCTAGCTAAGTAATGGTGCGATCACCAAACTCACAATTGCCATCACGTTGATAAGAATATTCATCGATGGGCCAGAGGTATCTTTGAACGGGTCACCAAC
>JABJKL010000005.1 GCA_018660405.1 Pseudomonadota bacterium
CACCTTAAACTGTCCAACTAGTGCTGACGGGGTACATTAGAAGCCACCCCGTATTACCACTGTGTATCGCGCTGTGTGCGCCAGGCATTTCTATGTGGCAAAGATCTTTATTCGGGTCAAAGTTATGAGCACCGCAGAGCCTGGATAGAAGAACCAATACAACGGCCAAGCGTCCATATTTATTATGACTTCTTCCTGTTGCGATTTCAACGGAACCTATCCTCTTCGCTTACTATTGATTAGAATCGGGGCTGTTAAGAGTGAAACAATCATCCACCCATATTGAGGAAGAATTAACGTGAAATTAGTACAAATTGCTTTTTTAGGTTTGCTCGCTGCATCGTCGGTAAGTGCACAACAACCACCGACTTCGATCCCGACTATTTCGAGCGAAAATATTGCTCGGCAAGGCGCATTTTATGTTGGCGGCAGCTATGTAGGCGAGCCTGGAGAAGAGACCATGGGCGGCGCGATGTATGTCGAGGTCATGGTGCCAAAAGAGATTCGACATCCGTACCCTATCGTTTTGCTGCATGGTACAGGCCAGACTGGTTTTGATTGGTTATGGACACCCGACGGCCGCCCCGGATGGGCATATAACTTCATTGACATGGGTTATGTGGTCTATCTTCAGGACTACCCTGCGCGAGGCCGTTCACAATACGTTCCCGGTATAGATGGCGAACTCAGTATCCGTTCGGGCCCCACACTCGAAAAAATCTTTACCTCCCCGGCAAATGAAGACTTTCCGCAAGCGGAGAAGTTTACTCAATGGCCCGGCACCGGAAAAATGGGCGACCCCATCATGGATGCATTTACCCGAACGCAGGTGCAATACATAGGTGCCACGCAGGCCAAGCTCACTATCGATGCAAATACAGCTCTGCTTGATTTGATCGACGGACCCGTCATTCTGCTCACCCATTCTCAAGGTGGCCGGTTCGGCTGGAGTATTGCTGATGAAAGACCGGATAATATTAAAGCTATTGTTACCGTTGAGCCTTCATCGCCGCCAATTCGTAGCGTGGATTCGGCAAAAGTCGCCTACCGGGAATCGGGTGGTCTTGCCTGGGGCGTGGGCAACGTGCCAATAACCTATGATCCGCCCATTAGTGACCCATCGGAACTGCAAGTCGAATTGCAAAACGAAGCCGAGGGGGAAAACCTGATCGCCTGCTATCGCCAAAAAGAACCGGCCAGAAAACTCCCCAACCTGCAGAATATTCCGGTCTTATTCCTTAATGGTGAAGGAGGCTATCACCGAATTTTTGATCACTGCCTTGCGAACTGGCTAAACCAGGCGGGAGTATCTACAGAATACGTGCGGCTTGAAGAGGTCGGGTTACCGGGAAACGGTCACGAGATGATGCTGGAGCTAAACAGCAAGGGCATTGCCGAATTTATCAGTAGCTGGTTGGGCGAGAACATCGAATAACCGATACCTCTATTCTGATCAAGATAACCGGCATTGATAATGCTGGTTATCCAGTCCGGAATTGCCACGGCTTAGGTCATTCTTACCGTTGCTTGTCCTGTTATCTGGCAGCAACGCCCTAAACCACTAAGCCTGATCGACGACCGCTGAAAAGCGTAACGAAGATCTATTCAACGGCTTGACGCATTAGTATCGGGGCGCCCCGCCGAACGTCCTTGTAAAGGCAAACGCCGAACCAGTCCGGCATTGTGCGAATAAGATGACGCAACCCCTGCGCCTTGATCGACCCCCTGTGCAGCGCCGTACGCATGTCGAGATCACCCTCCCAGACTTCGACACAGGCGCGAACGCTCGAGTTGATATAGAGATCAACCTCTTTGCCTGGGTTCTCGGTACACAGATCAACAACATCACCGTCGACGAGGAGCCACCAGGTCTTGTGCTTGGTCAGCTCATCAAATATCAAACAAATGACGGTCTCGCCATCGGGTAAATGCTCTGTATTTAGTCGCCGCTGTATTTCCCGCATCAAGAATTCAACATCGAGTTCGTCATCCGTCAGCTGATTACGCGCCCAGCGCATACCCCAGACAGCCAGGATCTCGATCAGCGGACTGAGCTCCTTACCGGCCGCGGTCAGACGATATTCATAACCCCTTTGGCCGGAAAGTTTCTTGCGAATGATGATGCCGCATTCCTCTAGTTGCCTGAGCCTTTTAGTGAGAAGCGTCGGTGACATACGAGACATCGCGCGTTGGAAATCATTGAATCGAGTCGTACCTAACAAGAGCTCACGCAAAACCAGCAGCGTCCACTTTTCACCGATGATTTCGGTGGCTTTTGCCACCGGACAAAACTGCCCGTATCCTGCCATTGCATCGCCTCCGCCTTATTCTTCTAACTACAGAATATGTAGCTGGATACTACACTTCTTACAGTATCGCGCAAGACAGTGGTCTCGATAACATCTCCTTCGACGGTAGAAACCCGTCACTTACTTTAACTATTCAGGAGAAATGCAATGACTACCAGTAATGCAATTAAGCAAACGAAGGAAATGACAAATGGCGTAGACGTCGGCCAGCTCATGAACGTAATCGGTGCGATCGAAGCAGACCCCGACTACGCGAAATTTCAGTGGCGGGCTACCAATCAGTGGATCGACGGCAGCGTGAGTCGGAGTCGGATCAAGGAATTTTTCGCCGGCAACGCCGAGGACATGACGCGCAAAGAGGCATTCACGCTCGATGCCGATGAACCGGCGATTGCTGCGGGTCAAAATAGCGTGCCGAACTCGATGGAGTATGTGCTGCACGCACTGGCTACCTGTCTAACAGGGACCCTCGTCTACCATGCGGCTGTGCGAGGAATTCAGATAGAAGCCGTCGAATCGTCGTACACTGGCGACATGGATGTTCGCGGTCTGTTTGGCCTTTCCGAGAATGTACGCAAAGGGTTCGACAAGGTTGCCATAATCATGCGTGTCAAGAGTGGCGCAAGCGTAGAGGAGTTAACCGAACTAGCGCTGTACTCCCCGGTCTACGAAATGATTTCGCGATCTCTGCCAGTAGAGTTCACGCTGACGACCCACTGAGAAAGCCCGCTGGTTCAACGGTGCCGGATTTGTTGATACACACACAATAAATCCGGCCCTGCCGACAATATCAACAGGCCACTCACCAATTCTGGAATTTCGTCAATTTAACCGTTGACTGCCCTGCTGCCTGGCGCGTTCTAAACCACTAAGCCTGATCGACGACTGAAGCTATTTTCTCTACCACGTAATCGATATTGCTATCGCTGATACCGGCAACGTTAATTCTGGAAGACTCCAGAATATAAATGCCGAACTTGTCGCGCAGTTCGAGTACATGCTCCTTACTAATACCAAGAAAAGAAAACATCCCCCACTGGCCATCGATAAAGCTGAAATCAATCGTCGACTGTGCTTGATTTAAACCATCACACAACCGTTTACGCATGCCATTTATTCGGTTGCGCATGCTAGATAACTCGATTTCCCAGGCTGCACGCAACTCAGCATTATGCAGAATATATCCGACGATGCCTGCGCCATGATAGGGTGCCATGGTGTAACTTCTGCGAGCGGCCACCAATGCATGACTTTTTGCGGCGGCGGTCGATTCGCGCTCTGCTCCTATAAACAACAGAGCACCGACTCTTTCCCGGTATAAGCCAAAATTCTTCGAGCATGATGCCGAGATAATCAGCTCATCAAGCTCGGCAGCCATTTTTCGCACACCGTAAGCATCCTCTTGGAGGCCTTGACCAAAACCCTGATACGCAAAATCGATGAATGGAAAAAGATCTTTAGATTTACATAGTTTTGTTAGCGCATCCCACTGCGCGGATGTTAGGTCCGCACCTGTAGGATTGTGGCAGCAGGCATGCAATAAAACCGCATCGCCAGCACTGGCTTGCTCCAAAGCAGCCAACATATCGTCAAACTGAATAGTTTTACTGTTCAGGTCGTAGTATGGATAAGCCACAATCGTTAAGCCCGCACTTCCAATAAGGGGTTGATGATTGGCCCATGTAGGAGTACTTACCCAAACCGTACAATCAGGCCTGGATTTGCCAAGCACTTCCGACGCAATTCTAAGCGCACCACAGCCACCGGGTGTTTGCACTGCCGCTACGCGGCCAGCGGAATCCAGATTTAAGTTAATCGACCCTAAAATCAATTCCGACATGCCGGAAAGAAATTTCACGTCTCCGGCCTGAGCTATATAGGCCTTGCTAATCTGCTCATCCAGCATCCTGCGCTGGCCTTGTTTAACAACTTCCAATACCGGTGTATTGCCGCTGTCGTCCTGATAAACCCCGACCGCTAAATTGACTTTATCGCTACGGTCATCTTTAGCAAATACCTGCGATAAGCCCAATATCGGGTCTTCGGGAAGCAGGTCAAGATGGTCAAACATTCTCTATCTCCATTGGGCTTATTCATCAGCCCTAAATACTCAATTTATAAACAAAATGCGGTGAAAAAACGTGAGCAAGATTAAAACTTGCAAAACGGCCGTATGATAACGTCAACCGATATTCGGCACTATCACTTTGATCCCAAAAAGACGTGTTTTTACCGAATCACTATCTATCTTTTCAACAACGGCTGTGAGCCTCGCCATGTTGGGCACAATGTATCCAGAATCGCTTTTGGCCGTTCAAGGTTCGGGTGTTCAAACGCACTCGCCATCAAACTGACGACCAGAGGAAGGTGATCTAAATAATGCGTACGTCCATCCCGCTTTGCCAAACGCACAAACACCCCGGCTACCCGGCTATGCCTTTGGGCAGCCAGGCTTGCAAACTGTGCCTCAAATTCGTCATTTAATTTAGTGCCCATTTGCTGCGCATAATAAGCCTGCATGGCAAGTTTTAATTCGGGGCTAACCACTCGCCGCGCATCTTCCAGCAATGAAACCAAATCATAGAGTCGCGGGCCGCGAGCCGCATCTTGAAAATCGATCACGCCGCAGCGTGCGACTCCCTGCTTACCGTCACACAGCAACAGGTTGTCTACGTGATAATCTCGCAACACCAATGTGGTGTGCTCGCTTGCGCTCGACAACACGTCCAGCCAGGCCTCTCGGTAATCCAACCTTGTGTCTTCAGAAACGGCTTCATTGGTAATCGCGGGAATATACCAGTCAAGCATAAGGCAAGCAGCATCCGCCATTTTTTCGGCCAAATAATCCGGAAAACTGCCTGGAACATCGTCAACCTGTTTATGTATGCAAACAAGCGTATCGACCGCCATGCGGTAAAGGATTTCTGCAACATCATCGTCTTGATCAGCCGATTGACCCAGTAGTCGGGTAAAGGTATTGGTTCCGAGATCTTCTATTAACGCATAGCCGCTTTCTTCATCGAATTCATAAACATTGGGCACTGCCAGCCCAAGCTCCGAAAGAAAAGACGCGACGTGTATAAATTGGCCAAGACGCTCCACCCCGGGTGGGCAGTCCATGAGTAGCGAAGGGTGTTTAGCACCGGACACCCGATAATAACGACGATTAGATGCATCTTGATCCAAAGCAACCATCGACGCCTGCGGATCAATCTGTGAGAGGAAAGCATAAGCACCCTGTTCACGGCTCTTTCTACCTCGTTCACGACTGTGCATAGCTCTTTTAGGTCAGACAGGCTGAAATTTTTTCTGCCAGAGCTGCCAAATCATCAGCAACATTGCCCGATGATGCATGCTTGCCGAGATTATGCATAGAGCCTGGGATAATATGAAAATGAATGTGATCGACTGTCTGGCCTGCGGCCGCACCGTTCAGTTGCATCAACATAATCCCTTCTGCCTGCATGGCCTGTTTAACCGCGGCAGCTACGCGTTGAACCACTTGAATTAAATTAGCCGCGCCCGCCCCGGATAGATCGAAGAGCGTCATGGCTGGCTCTTTTGGAATCACGATCGTATGGCCCGGAGCCTGCGGCATAATGTCCATAAATGCTAGCGTAGCATCATCTTCATACACCTTGTTGCATGGGTTTTCGGCCCGCAATATTTTGGCGAATATGTTTTGAGAGTCATAACTCATTACTGAATTCTCCAGGTTATTTTCCAAGTTTGCGATATTGCATCCGGTGCGGCTCAAAATTTTCGCCTTTTCGCCGCTTCAGGTCTTCATGGTAATCGGTGAAGTTACCTTCGAAGAAAACCACGTCGCTGTCACCTTCAAACGCCAACACATGGGTCGCGACGCGATCTAAAAACCACCGATCATGCGATATCACCATCACACTACCCGGAAAAGCCAGTATGGCTTCTTCCAAAGCACGTAAAGTTTCAACATCCAGATCATTCGATGGCTCATCCAGTAATAGTACATTTGCACCCTGCTTCAGCGTATTTGCCAAATGTAAGCGGCCACGTTCGCCACCGGAGAGTTCCCCAACACGCTTTTGCTGATCAGAACCCTTAAAATTAAAGCGGGCTACATAAGCCCGTGAGTTTACTTGATACGCTCCCACCTGAATAAGATCGTCACCACCGGAAACCGCCTCCCAAACCGTTTTGTCATCCTGCAATTGCTCTCTGCCTTGCTCAACATAAGCAATCTGAACACTCTCGCCAACCGTCACACTGCCGTTATCTGGGGTTTCTTCGCCGGTAATCATCCTGAACAGCGTCGACTTGCCCGCACCATTGCCTCCAATAATCCCGACAATTCCGCCCGCCGGGACGGAGAAACTCAAATCGCTGAACAACACCTGACCACCAAACGCTTTACTGACCGATTGGAAATTGATTACCTGATCGCCCAGCCGCTCACCTGGTGGAATATAGATCTCGTTGGTTTCACTTCGTTGCTGAAAATCTTTTGAATTCAGCTCATCGAAACGGGCGAGCCGAGCTTTGCTCTTTGACTGGCGTCCTTTGGGGTTTGCCCGCACCCACTCCAATTCTTGTTGCACCGCCTTTAGTCGTGAAGTTTCGGCTTTTTCTTCGTGTTCCAGACGCTTCTCACGCTGTTCAAGCCATAGAGAGTAGTTACCCTCATATGGAATACCCCGGCCACGATCCAATTCCAAAATCCAGC
>JABJKL010000004.1 GCA_018660405.1 Pseudomonadota bacterium
AAAAAATTCAACAGCTAGGCCACGGCCTGGAACTCGATGGCAAACCACTAAAACCCGCTAAAGTACGCATACAAAATGCCGATCAGTTAAATTTCACTCTAAAAGAAGGTCGCAAGCGGCAAATTCGACGCATGTGTGAACTGGTCGATTTAAATGTTATCGGTATTAAACGAGTACGCATTGGAAAACTACGGTTGGGCAAACTCCCCGAAGGACAGTGGCAATACGTTGAACGAAGCTACTTTTTAGACTCGTAGCCCGAACATTTCACAAAGGCGGACCGATATTAATAAGCTATGCAATTTATTCAAAGAGTTAATCCACTACTCACCTCATTTAGCCGTTCCACAGCATGTCCTTCTGGATTTAGGCCCAATATGGCGTTGCACCTTGAACGATCCCCCTTAAACCATAGCTACGGCTATGCCTTTTGTTCAGCCCTTCCCTGGGCTTCACCCCTACGGGGCTTACGCGAAACTCTTCTCCAGAAAGATTTTTCGGGTGATCGTTCAATCTGCTTAGCCACATTGACCCTAAATTCGAGACCTTCGTAAAATATTCGGGCCAAAATGTACAAACTAATTAAGCCGCTACTGTTCGCCCTGGACGCTGAAAAAGCACACGATGTTAGCTTGAGTTTTTTGGCTGGTGCGTCGCACTCAACATTTCTCACCGGTTTACTACAGTCCTGCTTTGGAAACAGAGTACCCGATATTCCAACTCGCCTAATGGGCCTGGAATTTCGTCACCCAATTGGCCTTGCTGCCGGGCTGGATAAAGATGCCCGCGCCTTTGAAGCATTCAGCGCGCTGGGGTTTAGTGGCGTAGAAACCGGTACCGTTACCCCAAAAGCTCAGCCGGGGAATGACAGACCCCGCATATTCCGACTATTGGAAGATGAGGCAATTATTAATCGCCTGGGATTCAATAGTAGTGGCCTGGAAAGCTATAAAGCCAATCTAAAAAGACGACGAACTCAATCTGTTATTGGCGGAAATGTGGGCAAGAATGCTGGCACCCCAATCGAACGGGCTTATGAGGACTACGTCACCAGCATGCGACAAATCTATAAGTTGGTTGACTACATTACGATCAATATTTCGTCACCCAATACCAAATCACTGCGCGAACTACAAAATGCGGAACACCTGGACGACTTATTACTCAAAATAAAGGAGACGCAAGGGAAACTAAATAAGGTCTCGGGTCGCTATACCCCGGTGGCGCTAAAAATCGCTCCGGATCTACAAGCGGATGAACTGGAAACCATCTGCGAACTGGCCACCAGTCACGAATTCGACGCGGTCATTGCAACCAACACTACCGTAACGCGCCCAGATACTCTTTTATCTGAACATAAAACGGAGATCGGCGGCCTGAGCGGCAAACCATTGAATGAAAAAAACACTGACATCATCCGCGCCGCCGCTTATCACTTGGACGGAAAAATACCGATTATTGGCGTAGGGGGTATCACTAATGCCCGGGATGCGTGGGACAAGCTAATGGCGGGCGCGGATTATCTACAAATCTACACGTCATTTATTTATCACGGACCCGCGGTTATTGAAAAACTTGTCAAAGGGCTGCGATCTCGACTCGATCACTATAGCTGTGAAACCATTGACGAGGCGCGCAAAAAACTTAAGAAGGACTGACCAGGGGCCGTTCTTTTGTCCTCTGACAGCGCTAATAACGTACTCATTCGGTCATTTATGCAATAATCGGATAATCAAGGATGAGCAAACCGTTTACCCAGTTTGCTTAAGGCATGGAGGCCGAGATGAAAAACTTTGCAATAAATATGCGCGCCAATGCGTACGATAAATACGCCCGTTGGCAACGGCCCTCCGGGCGATTTAGCACATTGCGCAAATTGAACAATTGGCTTGTGCCTGCGTTATGCCCTTTATGTGGAGAGGTGCAAGAAAGTTCTTCAGCCCTGGTCTGCAACTGCTGCGCGGCCAACATCGCGCCCAATCCCGCTGGCTGCGCGCTGTGTAATGACCAAATCGAAAATGGCAGCATATGCGGGCGATGCATAACCAAGCCACCAGCATTCGACTCGCTCAGCGCGCCCTGGTTATATAAAACGCCCATGGATGAATTGATTGGTAAAGCCAAGTTTTATGAAAATTATGCGCTGGCCTACCAGCTAGGACTCGCAGCCGCAGACTATTTTTTAGCTTGTTACTCCGAACCTTACTCCGAACCTATGCCGCAAGCGCTGGTACCTGTACCACTTTATATCGGCCGTCTGGCAGAACGAGGCTATAACCAGGCATCTCTTATCGCCGATGGTATTTCCAAAATATCCAATGTGCCCGTCTTTAAAAATATCGTCTACAAAAACCTGGCTACGCCAGCGCAAAGCACGCTTGGAGTCAAAACCAGAGCCACCAATCTACGAAATTCCTACGTGGCGCATAAGTTAAGCGGCATACATCATTTGGCGATTGTGGACGATGTGGCGACATCAGGGTCAACATTCAACGAGTTATCGCGGGAACTCAAAAATGTGGGTTATCAACGGGTTGATTGCTGGTGCCTCGCAAGATCTAAAAAACAATAAGACCTCAAGCTATGGAACGTAAGGGGGATGATTAAGATTAAATGCGATGTGGCGGGGGTTTTAGCTTGAATTGGCTAAGAGGCTGTTTTATGATAGCAATACAAGTATAAATTGTATTATCTATTTTTTACCAGATTAATAGTGCAATTATTTGAAAGTTTAGGTTAAATATACTCTAATCAAACTAGTGTTTAGTTTGCATAACTACAGGCTAAAACATATTAACTTCTCGGAGATGGCCGCATGAACTTAGAACAGAAGAAGACTCAAGGTTTTACCTTAATCGAATTAATGATTGTTGTTGCCATTATTGGCATTTTAGCAGCGGTAGCACTACCGGCTTATCAAGACTACACCATTCGCGCAAAAGCTGCCGAATTACCTATTATGGTTAGCCCTGCCAAATTGGCCGTATCGGAATTCACGATGTCCAATGCCGCGTTCCCTGCAAATATTACCGAAGCGGGTTTTACTCCGGCAACTTCAAGCATGGTGAGTTCAATGACATACGCTAATACCGGTGTTATTACCGTTACCGGTAACACTGCCAACCTGGGCGCGGCAATCATTATGAGGTTGGTGCCGACTACAAATGCTTCCGGTAGTATTAACTGGGATTGTCTTGGTAATTTGGGCACTCAGTACTTGCCATCGGACTGCCGATCGTAGTACAGCTGACTACAAAAACACTGACAGCAATGGCCAGCCTAAACGCTGGCCATTTTTTTATCGGCTTCTAAATTCGGACCCCGCCCACCGGTCGCAACAAAGCAAATGAAAGCACGCATAGAAATTGCGCTGCCTGCGTTGCTAATCACCATCGCAGGCTTGGCAGCGGCGGCTCTTTACTGGCCAGGCTTATCTGGCCCGTTTCTGCTGGACGATGCTAACAACGTGGTACGTCACTTGCTAATCGAATGGAACTTCGACGCATTCGTAGAAAGTATTTTTCAAAACGATTCTGGACCTTTGGGACGACCCATACCCGTTGCCAGCTTTATTTTCTCTGGACTTCTACATGGAAATGCCGAATGGGGATTTAAATACCACAATCTCTTGCTACACCTGATGATTGGACTGGCCTGCTATGTGTTCATTGTCAAACTAGCTGTAATAGCCGAATTTAGTGAAGCAAAGAGCCATTGGGTTGCGGCATTAAGTGCAAGCCTTTGGCTGCTGCATCCGCTACATATCAGCACCACTTTGTATGTGTACCCCGTCAGCACTAGTTGGACAGTTTAAGGTGATTGTTTAAGAGAGAGTTTTCGTTCATCGTTAACCCAAGAGGAAACGATGATGACTTATTCTAAATCAACGAAACGCAGTGCTGAGAAAACGGTACGAGATATTC
>JABJKL010000025.1 GCA_018660405.1 Pseudomonadota bacterium
CACCTTAAACTGTCCAACTAGTGCTGACGGGGTACACTCATAAAACCTTTTATAAGAACAGATATTTGATGAGTACCGCCTACTTTTATATTACACACGGCGTAATAAACCCAAATGTAACAACATATTACTATTTATACATCTTTATTTTTCAAGGCATTTTTACTGCTCCGCCTTCATTTTTAATTCCGCGCTTATAATGGCGGTCGATTCCTTGCCAAAATTCTCTCGTGTTTCACATATAACTCGATATTGCACGAGCGTCCTTTTATGTTGTGCTAAACAACTACCGCTTCTCCTCGATCAATGTTTACCACTAACGTGTGTGCGCAACCTGCCTAGCCCCAGACAAAAAAAGGGGTCCTTTCGGACCCCTTTCTCGTGACGCTAAACAAGCGCTACATTACTAACCTAGCCACCGAATCGGTAAGCCACTGTCGCGCCAATCTGACGCCGACCAGAGGTGCCCGTCGGGCGACTACGTACCGCATTACCCAATGGTCCTGGCTGGCCCCGATTAAAAATAGAGCCAATTCCCGGGCCAAAGTTGATTTGGTCCGCTTTATTGTCAAGATTTTTGCCCCACAGGCTCAGGGTCAGATTCTCATCAGCCGAAGTCCACGACAGATCAACGCCAAATTTGTCCAGCGCTTCCCGCAGATACATCGGAGCATCCCCAGCGATGTTCAAGCCATCCCGATTCGCCGTACCATTTTGGCCCCATACATCACTACGATGGGTCCAATTAGCACGAAATCTGACGCTCGAACCACCGGCCAAAGCCCACTCATAGGCGGCCCAGACTGCAGCAGTGTTCTTAGGCGAATTAGCCGGCCGGTCTCCGCTGATATCTTCACCAGACGGCACGATTGCACCGGTTGCGCCGTCAAACGTCGCTCCCAATTGTGTGCCTTCGGCGAATTCCACATCGTAGAACCCGGCGCTGACACCCACTGTAAAGTTATCGGAAAGCGCAAACGTACCTTCAAACTCAATACCCTTGTTATTTTGACCGGGTGCATTACTGATTAAGTTTGCGTTACCCGATGCTCCAACGGCAACCTGATTGCCCACCTGCGAGCTATCCTGCTCCATTTTGAACACAGTGACCGCAAACAAGGCCCGATCATAAGCACCTTTCCAACCGAGCTCATAGTTAACCACCTCTTCAGAATCGATGAAAAGATTAAAGGCCTGAAGATGGCGCGCATCATTCTGGAAGCCACCCGCCTTGAAACCCTCGGAGTAAAGAGCGTAGATATTGCTGTTGTCGTTAATCGCGTAGCTCAAACTAACCTTGGCCGAGAAATTGTCCCAGGAATCGTCGGCAACCGCATCAAAACCCATCGGGTTTGCTGCAGTTCCGCAAATGCCTGCTACGATATTCGCGTTACAGTACCGCGCGCCATTACCAAGGCCCACACCACTAAGACCGCCCCGGTTACCATAACCGCTCAGCGCCCAGTCCATACTACGTGATTCGTCAGAATAACGACCGCCCACGCTCAACGCCAACTGGTCGGTTATATCGAAAATTACTTCACCGAAGATTCCAAGCGATTCGGTATTTGCGTCTCCGTCCTGAATCAAAGTCCACTCTGCAGGACAAGGTAGACCGCCGCAATTATTCCGATTGGGATTACCGATGTTTGTCTCGATCCGATGTTCGCTGTCTTCCAGATAGGTAATGCCAGCCAACCAACGGAATCGATTGCCACTGGCAAAATTATCGATGCGCAGTTCCGTTGACAAAATTTCAGCTTCGTTGGACACGATCTGGTCGCGAATGGAAAAAGGCGTTCCAAAAGCGTCCTGAATGTTCAGGTGATCACCGTCTTGATAGCCGCTAAGCCAAGTGACGGATACTTCATCAAAATTCCACACGAGCTCTGCAGTCAGCAATGTAATATCTCGGTCGACTGACCATTCGCGAGTATCGTCTTGCGATGCCTTAAAGGGATCGCAATCATCGGTGTAACCCTGGTATCTGGCACCGGTATTGAGCCAAGGCGATACACATTCGCTGCCTCTTCGAACCGTAGGCAGTTCGTCATCCTTGATTACCTCTGCCTTCAGGTAAGCGCTAAACGAATCGCTGGGCTCATAAAGCAAAGAAACACGAACAGAGGTATTCTCTGAAGCTTCCAGAGCCTTGCCGGTATTTCGATCTTCCATCACACCGTCAGTATCCTGGTAGTTAAACGCAATACGCCCGGAAAGCGTATCGGATAACGCGGTATTGTAATGGCCATTGACAGCGAACAGATTGAGGTCGCCAACGGTTCCTTCTATAGCTCCTGAAGTCTCCTGGCTCGGACGCGCAGATACGAAGTGCATGAGCCCCAACGTGGCGTTACGGCCAAAGGTTGTACCCTGTGGGCCGCGCATGATTTCCACACGATCCAGATCGTAAACCGGCAGCGTCATCATGAATGCTTTGGTTGCCGGTACACCGTCGTAGACCACTTGCACGGCCGACTCTAGACTGGCATTACCGAAGTTGCCTCCGTTGACACCGCGCAACGTTAAGTTGGGCTGTGCCTTTGTGAACTGCCCCCAGGTTGCACCGGGCGTCAGCTCAAGAATATCCTGAACACTATCGACGCGATTGTCTTTCAGGAAACCCGTGTCCATCACAGCCACCGCAAGCGGTGCATCCGTGATGCTTTCCTCGTAGCGCCGGGCGGTAACCACAATCTCTTCGAGTTGGGCAAACGACTGCTGTACCGGCAGGTACATCAGCACCATACCCACGGCGCTTAGTAATAACCTTTTAGCAAGGCTAGATTTTGACTTGATACTCATAAATTCTCCTAAAATTACTAACATTTTAATTGCCTGAATGTACAGGCAACAAACTCAATGGCCTTTATCCAAACTCTCAGGCCTTTATCCAAACTCTCATAACGCCTTTAACTCAATGGCCTTTATCCAAACTCTCATAACGCCTTTTATGTAACGACGTTGACGTTTATGAAAGCTGCCATTTCTTTGCATAACGAAATTACGCTTTTTGTAGCACGTGTTCACGCAATACAGTGGGATGTTAACAATATATTCCAACCTTTTCCAGCCCACCTAAAATCGTTATTTTTACTAGTGCTTGTTAGTAAGCGCAACGAGAAGGGCTAGAGAGTTTGAGGTAGCGATGGGTCGTCTGTTCTAAATAAATAGATAATAACGTAACTCATTGTATATAAAGATAATATTACGTTTTTTATGCTCAAGAAATTTAGCTTGCCGGGTAGCAAATAAGAGTCAGTAATCAGGCCCGCGTCGGGAAAACCGCTTTGCTAACCGCTCTGGCAATATACGCACCAGCGTCTGGTCTTTTTTCCAGTAATGGTGATAGAGGGCCGCCGCCACATGTATCACGATTAGTACCCACACCAGCCATGCCCCGCTGGTATGGTGAAAATATTCGAGCGCAGCCGAAAAGGTTTCAAACTCCACCCCCATGCCCCGGGTTACCAAAAGATCATATAAGCCGGTCGTCCAGAACGCCGGTATTTTGATCAGCCAGAAAAAATTGGCACCGCCGCCGTTAGACACGTAGCCAGTTATTGGCATCGCTATCATGAAAAAATACAGCGCGCCATGCCCCAGTTTGGCACCCAAATGCTCCAGCCGGCTACCCGGCTCGGGTTTGGGAACGGGGTTTAACAAACGCCAGATTATGCGCAGAACTACAAAAACCGCGATTGTTAGACCAAAGGATTTGTGCAAATTTAAGGTAATAAAGCTCTCTGGCGCGCAGTCGCTAAGCTCCATGCTCCTGGGGCACGGGGCAGTGAACCAGTGTCGATAGTAAACCGCGCAATAGGCAGCCAAAAACAAGGAGGCAACTGCCCAATGTAGAAACTTTGCTAACGTGCCGTAACTAACTGTAGTATTTCTTAACGTCATAATGGGTACCTTATATTAATCATTTTACCGTGGCGCCACAGCACTTCTTTTTCTTGCCTATTTTCTTGCCTATTTTCTTGCCTATTTTCTTGGATGGAGGCTACAATGTTGGTATGACCCACTATCGGGGCATCATATCAGAATTCAATTGAACCAGCCCATCACCCAGGATTCTCTTTGCCGGGGTCGCTGGATGCTTCCTGCTATCGGGCTTTGCCGCGTTACTTTACCAAATGGCACGGATTTTTTTGCTGCCCAACCGGTCCAGACGGGTTAATTTGATCGGTGATAAACCTGTTTCTTCGAATAAACCATTCGCTGCAGGTCTGGGTTCCACTACTTTACCAGAGGATGATCTTTCGGTAGTTTGCCAATCAACCACATCGCAAGACGGTGCCGAATACCCAAATCAGACAGTTGATCTGCTGCCAATGGTTGAATTTGTTTGTCGTGCACCAGCAGTCGATAAATAAACTCCAGTTTATCCTTCTGCGAATCTGATTCATCAATCGTCCCCGCACCGCGCTTCTTCACGTAAGACGAGCCTATGAGGATAACTTCGCCAATGATTTCAGTTTCATTTTTAATCTTTTTAACTTTTGTCATTGCGTAGCCTCTATTGTGCCAGCCCAAGCATAAACCAAAGCCCGGCAAATAAAAAACCCCGCACCGAAACACGAGGATGATAGTTCAAATAGATAGCTCAGACCGATAGTTCAAACCGATAGTTCAAACCGATAGTTCAAACCGATAGTTCAAACCGATAGAATTAGGCAAATGAACGATACATGACGTTACAAGCGGTATGAGGTTTAGTATGTTAGTGTGCGCGACACAAATTTCGTACCCTGCCTCGCGATGATTTCCGTGCTCAAACTTTCGACCAAGCATGCTTTCCTTTCTCTTCTATTACTTGGTTTTTCTCTCGCGATACCAGCACAAGAGCCCCCGTCGCAGACTATTCAAGTTGATATGGCGAGCAAACACTTCGATGCCCC
Source organism: Pseudomonadota bacterium (assembly GCA_018660405.1). GTDB lineage: Bacteria > Pseudomonadota > Gammaproteobacteria > Arenicellales > Arenicellaceae > UBA10349. Next base: position 4,905 of record JABJKL010000025.1, read on the forward strand.
ACGAACCGAAATAGCGCCTGTTATTGATGGCGTAATCGATGGCGATCCCGCCTGGGCAGGCGCACATCAGATCGATGATTTTTATCAAGTCAGGCCGAATGAGTATCTACCTGCCTCTGATAAAACCGAATTTTTGATCACCTACGATTCAAGCAATTTATACGTGGCTGCACGAGTCTATTATCGAAACAAGAACGATATTATCGCCAATGTGCTGCGACAAGGAGCAGCAACTGGTTCTGATGACAGAATATCCCTTATATTAGATCCATACGGCGACGGACGTCGCGGATACCTGTTTATATTGAACAGTAATTCGGTTCGCGTTGATTCGCTTTTTGTGGGCACCAGTAGCACGCAACCAAATTGGGAAGGCATTTGGCAAGGGCAAGCAACCAGCACAGATTACGGTTGGTCTGGCGAAATACAAATTCCGTTTAAAACACTTTCTTTCGATCCTGATGCAGCAACCTGGGGGATTAATTTTCGACGCGATTCCGAGCTAACATCTGAACGCATGGGGTGGTATTCGCAAAATCAGGCGATGGATCCAGGAGCTTCGGGAACCATGACGGCTTTACGGGATATTAACCAGGGTTGGGGACTGGATATTGAGCCCTCGATTAGTTTGATAAAACACAAGAATAATGAAACAGGCGAATCATCAAGCAGCTTTGAGCCTTCGCTGGATGCGTTTTACAAAATTACCCCGGCGCTAAATGGCGCACTGACGATCAACACCGATTTTTCAGCGACCGAAGTAGACGACCGACAGGTTAATCTCACCCAATTCAGTTTGTTCTTTCCGGAAAAACGTGAGTTTTTCCTAAGGGATTTCGATATTTTCGACTTCGGCAATATCGGCGCAAATGAACAGCGCACCTCATTCGGCCGCGCGGAACGACAAAACGCCAGACCCTTTTTCTCCCGACGGGTTGGCTTGGCGCGCAGTGGTGACCCGATAGGTATCGACGCTGGCGTAAAGGTCAGTGGAGATGTTGCAGGGTTAAACGTTGGCGCCCTGGTCATACGTCAAGAAGAGTTCGAAGCGTTAAATGCCACTGATTTATTTGTTGGCAGGGTCACAAAAAATATTTTGGAAGAATCCAGCATCGGTGTGATATACACCAACGGAGACCCACGCTCAAACTCGAATAACAATCTGATAGGTGCTGATTTCCGGTACCGCAATACCCGATTAGGGCGGGGCCGCGCCTTTACCGCAGACGCCTGGTATCAACAAACTTCCGGTGATATTGAACTCGACGACGAATACGCTTTTGATGTGAAGCTCGCTGTTCCCAGTACCACCGGTTTTGGCGGTAAATTGCAATATCAGGAGGTCGGCGAAAACTATAATCCAGCATTGGGTTTTGTCAGCCGCAAAGGCGTGCGCTTAAAGCGCGCCAAGATTTTTCATAACACATTATCCGCTGACCACATAATCCAACGATATAATCCCAGCGCCGAGTACATTAGCTGGGAATATTTAGATACAGGCCAGGTGCAGACCCGGATCACCAAATTTCAGGCGCTGGACTTAACCAATCAAAGTGGCGACAGGATATGGGGATATTGGAGTCGACGAGAGGCCAGCGTAAGAGGAATTAATGATCAGCCCTTGGAGAGTATTGGCATAATATTCCCTACAGGTAATTACGCGTGGACTCGCTGGGCAATCGGAATAAGTACCAGCAATCACCGAAAAGTTTTTACCAGCACACGTGCCTTCTTTGGCGGCTATTACAATGGAAATTTAATGGATATCCGATCTGATATCACATGGCGTCCGTCGGAGCACTTCAATTTCTCTTTCGGTGTGCGGCATTCAAACATTGAACAGCCTCAAGGCCGATTCATCTCTCGACTAGTCGATTTCAATGCCACTTGGGTATTCTCGTCGAAACTGTCCTGGTCTAACCTCGTGCAATACGACAATATTAGCGAAAACCTTGGCTTTAACAGCCGACTACATTGGGTGCCCAAGGCAGGACAAGATGTATTTCTGGTGTTCAATCAGGGCTGGCAAGACCGGGATTTGGACAACACTTTTGCCATGGTAGAGCGTGACCTTACTTTCAAAGCCTCCTACACATTTCGGTTTTAGCTCTGGTTGAACCAAACATAAGCCCCTTTTTGGCGAACCACGGGTGCTCATACAAGCGAAATACCTACCAGCTCATACGGAAAGCCGTGATCCAATCCCAACCGTCGTAATCGCCACCATTCTGGCCAGTGGAGTCGTTCATGTTTACGTACTTAATCCCTGTCTGGAACTTGAATTTCTGGCCGTAGAGGTACCAATTAAGCCCCGTATACCATTCATTATAGTTGTCACCACGGGCCTTGAACGCTTTGCTTTCGTAGCGAGAATAACGCACATCGCCAGGATCATCACTACTCACATAGGTATAGCGACCAACCACCTGAATGCTGCTGGAAACATCATAGTAGGGCATAATCACAAGGCCCCAAATATTGCTCTGATCATTATAGCCTCGCGCTAAAGCAACGTCGCCTCGCAGACCCACTTTGCCCTTGGCTAATCGGAAATTTATCGACGCAACGTTCTCAAGTTGTCGCGTAAAGCTATTGTCTTCACGAGGTTCGTTATAAACGTAGTCAAATTTCAAAAGCGCCTCATCCATACCCAAAACCGTAGAAAAATCGTAACCGAGACTTGCAATGTAGCCCCGGCCAATATCAAGGTCCCCAAATTCCTCGGCGTTTGAATCCATCGAATAAACACCCACGTGGTACCTCCAGTTTTTCAATTGCCCCGATGTGCTAATGCCGGGCAAATATTCGGTCGGAAACCAGAGGTTATTTGTCAACGCGTTGCGATCAATGGTGAGCAGACTCTTGGAAGAGGTTGAACCATCCAGGGTGAATGGCATCCCGTGCTTACCCAAAGTAAGCTTGAATTCCCGACTGGGTACCCACGCAATATAGGTATCGGTAAGCCTCTTGTAGTAGTCCTCACGCTGTGGATCAAAGTCCGCTTCTGAGTGAACCACGATGTTTTTAAAAAATTCAAATTTAAAGCCCGCCCTCAACCGCCGGACGGTTAGATCCGTGAAACCAACATCTCTATCCGTCGGGCTTTGAGTGTCAGAATCGATTTCGCCACTGACTTTTACAAAGTCTGTTTGAAATCGACCGGTAAAACTGATTTTTTTGAATACAGAGTTATTTTCATTGTCGTACAAGGTGCCAACAGCCCAAACTTTGTCAAACTTTTCCTGGGTGCTCAGGCTTTCCTGAGCAGAAATATTAACGCTCATCACGAGCGAAAATATAAGAACTAAATAACTTTCAATTGTTTTCATCTTTGGCTCAATCTTCGATCACGGAGAGATTAGTGTTGATAGTTTTGGTTTTTCTGAGAACTGGCTCTTTGAATTGGAGCTTCAGTTGACAGCCGTATTACCTGCAAACACCTTATTCAAATAGTGTACTGATGTCTGGAGCAGCATACTAAAATGAAAACATGACAAATTGATGACGGTTGCCAAACCGTTAAGCACGAAACAGGACGTTACAAATAGATTAGACAGGTTTGTGTTAGGCTCCGAATCCAAAGTCCCCGTTCGCTGATCTCACCATCGCTTTCATGCTCAGATCTTTATCCAGATACGCGCTCCCTTTTCTCCTAACAGCATTTTTCGCTGGGCTCGCGCACGCTCAACAAACAGCATCACAAACGATTCAGGTTGACCGGGCGAGCAAGCATTTTGACGCACCACGAACGGAAGTCGCACCCGTCATTGATGGCATAATTAACGGTGACCCGGGCTGGCCAAACGCGCGCGTGATTGATGATCTTTTTCAAAATCGGCCGGTAGAGTATCTACCAGCCTCGGAGAAAACCGAGTTTCTGATAACGTACGATGCCGATAACCTGTACGTAGCCGCCCGGGTTTATTATCAAAATAAGGAAGATATTATCGCCAATGTGTTGCGACAGGGAGAGAGAACCGTATCCGATGATAGAATAGGGTTAGTGCTGGACCCATTCGGCGATGGCCGGCGGGGTTATCTTTTTACAATGAATAGCAATTCAGTTCGTTCGGATTCGCTTTTCGTAAGTACTAGCAGATTCCTGCCTGACTGGGAAGGTATTTGGGAAGCCCAAGCAACACGTACGGACTATGGCTGGTCGGGCGAAATGGCAATACCCTTCAAAACGCTTTCTTTTGATCCTAACGCGACCACGTGGGGAATTAACTTTAGGCGCGACATCAAAGGCAAGGCCGAACGTATCGGCTGGTTCTCTCAAAACACGGCGATGAATCCTGGAACTTCGGGCACCATGACCGCGCTGCAAGATATAAATCAGGGCAGAGGACTTGATATCGTGCCTTCACTGAGTCTGGTTAAGAACAAAATTAATGAAACGGGCGAGTCATCGACAAGTTTTGAGCCCTCTGTCGACGCATTTTACAAAATCACCCCCGCACTTAACGGCGCGGTCACTATCAACACAGATTTTTCCGCCACCGAAGTGGATGACCGACAGGTTAACCTTACCCAATTCAGTTTGTTTTTCCCGGAAAAGCGCGAGTTTTTTCTGAGAGATTTCGATATTTTCGATTTCGGAAATATCGGCGCAAATGAACAGCGCACATCATTCAACGGTTCTCAACGACAAAACTCAAGACCCTTTTTCTCCCGAAAAATTGGCCTGGCGAGCGGCGGCGATCCCATCGCTCTTGATGCCGGCGTTAAGGTTAGTGGAGACGTAGCCGGATTAAACGTCGGTGGTTTGGTAATTCGCCAGGATGAGTTCGAAACACTCAATGCGGTGGATTTATTTGTTGGTCGTGTATCAAAGGACATTTTTGCGGAATCTAGCATCGGAATGATCTACACCGATGGAGACCCTCGCTCAAACTCAGACAACAGCCTGATCGGCGTCGATTTTAGATACCGGAATACTCGTTTGGGTCGTGGCCGGTCCTTTACGGCAGACGCCTGGTACCAGCAAACGACGGGGGAGTTAGAGTTGGACGATGAATACTCCTTTGGCGTTAAGCTAACAGTACCCAGCACCACCGGATTTGGTGGCACGCTGCAATACCAGGAAATTGGCGAAAATTACAACCCGGCACTTGGTTTTGTCAGTCGCAAAGGCGTACGTCTTGAGCGTATTCGGTTATTTCATAGCACACGTTCCGCTGATGGTTATTTTCAAGAAAGAAAGCCTACGGTCGAATATATTAATTGGGAGTATCTCGACAATGGTCAGGTACAAACGCGGCTTCTCAACATCAGGCCGCTGGACTTGACCAACCAAAGCGGCGACAGAATATGGGGGGTGCTGCAGCGTCGAAAAGCCAGTGTGCGAGGACCCGATGACCAACCCCTGGAGAATATTGGTATAATACTCCCAACCGGTAGCTACAGTTGGGATCGTGTGGCCATGGGTATAAATTCAAGTAGCCACAGAAGGTTTTTTACCAACACCTGGGGCTCTTGGGGAGACTATTACGGCGGCACGTCACGTAGCTTAAGATCTGATGTTACCTGGCGTCCATCACAACATTTTAATTTTACTGTTGGCGCAAGACTCAATGACATTGACCTTCCTGAAGGCCGGTTCATCTCTCGCATATTAAATTTCAATGCCACCTGGGTATTCTCGTCGACCTTGTCCTGGTCTAACCTGATACAGTACGACAACATAAGCGAAAACCTCGGTTTTAACAGCAGACTGCACTGGGTACCCAAAGCAGGGCAGGATGTGTTCCTGGTTTTTAATCAAGGCTGGCAAGACCGTGATTTGGACAATACTTTCGACGCCGTTCAGCAAGATCTTACGCTCAAGGCATCTTATACTTTTCGGTTTTAGTCTATTTCGAATCCAACGAGCGTTGCTTTTGAGCTTCCGAAGGCACGATCTCCTTCTCCCTCCCATTTTCAAGGACGGCATTCTGAGCAGCAGCTCATTACATGAAGAATTACAGGGTCTATGTTAGGCTTCGCCACCAACGTTTTTATCTGCCGCCTTTGTCTTAAATTAATGCCCAAACCCCCAATCAGGAACGCTTTCTTGGTGTTCTTTATGGTGCTTTGCTCTGCGATACACGCACAGGAATCCTCATCGCAAACTATCCAGGTTGATCGGGCAAGTAAGTACTTCGATGCACCGCAAACCGAAATCGCTCCGACGATTGATGGTGTAATTGATGGTGACCCGTCTTGGCAAAACGCGCGCATGATTGATGATCTTTATCAAGTCCAACCGGTTGAATACCTTCCTGCCTCTGAGAAAACCGAGTTTTTGGTGATGTACGATGCCGACAATCTGTACGTGGCCGCACGGCTTTATTATCAGAATAAGGAAGATATTGTCGCCAACGTATTACGACAGGGAGATTCAATCATATCCGATGACAGAATGGGGTTGATACTTGACCCGTTCGGCGATGGTCGGCGGGGTTATCTCTTTATGATAAACGGCAACGCAGTCCGCTCGGATTCGCTTTTCGTAAGTACCAGCAGATTCCTGCCTGACTGGGAGGGAATCTGGGAGGCACAGGTAACACGTACGGACTATGGCTGGTCGGGCGAAATGGCCATACCATTCAAAACTCTTTCTTTTGATCCTAACGCGACCACGTGGGGAATTAACTTCAGGCGAGACATTAGAAGCAAAACTGAACGTGTCGGTTGGTTCTCCCAAAATCAGGCGATGAATCCTGGAACCTCGGGCACCATGAATGCATTGCGGGACATTAATCAGGGCCTAGGGCTCGATATCGTGCCCTCATTTAGCCTGATGGATGTCGAAAATAATGAAACGGGCGAATCATCAACCGAATTTGAGCCGTCCCTTGATGCTTTTTACAAAATCACCCCGGCACTAAACGCCGCGGTCACCGTCAACACCGATTTTTCCGCCACCGAAGTAGACGACCGACAGGTTAACCTCACCCAGTTCAGTTTGTTTTTCCCGGAAAAGCGTGAGTTTTTTCTGAGAGATTTCGATATTTTCGATTTCGGAAATATTGGCGCAAATGAACAGCGTACATCATTCAATGGTTCTCAACGGCAAAACTCAAGGCCCTTTTTCTCCCGAAAAATTGGCTTGGCACGCAGCGGCACCCCCATCGCTATCGATGGCGGCGTTAAAGTTAGTGGAGACGTGGCCGGGTTGAATGTTGGTGGCTTGGTGATACGCCAGGAGGAGTTTGGGGCACTCGATGCAACGGATTTGTTTGTCGGGCGTGTATCGAAAGACATATTCGCTGAATCGAGCATCGGAATGATCTACACCGATGGAGACCCCGGCTCAAACTCAGATAACAGGCTGGTCGGTGTCGATTACAGATACCGAAATACTCGCCTGGGGCGTGGCCGGGCCTTTATCGCAGATGCCTGGTACCAACAGACATCCGGGGAATTGGAACTTGATGACGAGCATGCCTTTGGCGTTAAGCTATCGGTACCTAGTTCAGCTGGTTTCGGAGGCACACTGCAATACCAGGAGGTTGGCGAAAACTACAACCCGGCACTTGGTTTTGTCAGTCGCAAAGGCGTACGTCTGGAACGCGCTCTGTTATTCCATAACTCACGTTCGAACGATCGTTATATTCAACGAAGAAATGCCAGTATTGAATATATTAACTGGGAATACCTGGACAACGGCCAGGTACAAACGCGAGTTACCAACCTTAGGCCGCTGGATCTAACCAACCAAAGCGGCGATCGCTTATGGGGGCTGGTAGGCCATCGACAAGCCAGCGTGAGAGGGTCTGATGATCAGCCCCTGAAGAATATCGGTATCACGCTCCCGGCCGATGACTACCACTGGACTCGTGGGGGTATTGGAATAGTCACCAGCACTCACAGGAAATTTTTCACCAGCACCAGAGCCATCTATGGCGGCTACTACAACGGTGATTTATTGCACCTAGTATTCGACACCACCTGGCGCCCGTCGGAACATTTCAATTTTACTTTTGGTGTGGATTACTCCGACATAAAGCTGCCTCAAGGCCGGTTTATCTCCCGACTACTCAACTTCAAGGCCGCCTGGACATTCTCGTCAACGCTGTCCTGGTCTAATTTGATACAGTACGACAATGTTAGTGAAAACCTCGGTTTTAACAGCAGACTGCACTGGGTACCCAAAGCAGGACAGGATGTGTTCCTGGTTTTTAATCAAGGCTGGCAAGACCGTGATTTGGACAATACTTTTCGCACCACTGAGCAAGACCTTACACTCAAGGCTTCGTACACCTTTCGGTTTTAAAGCTAATCTTCTAATTTAAATCCAGAGCATGCGGCTTCAGGGCCTCCAACGGCACAATATCCAACGCTCGTTCATGCGTCGCGGCTAATCGCACTTTGGGAGCCATATCCCTTTGATAGGCCTCCAGCCAGCGAGCCGCGCAAAGGCACCATTGGTCTCCACCCTTTAGACCAGCAAAACCGTGCTGCGGCATCGGTGTTGACAAATCGTTGCCGCAAGATTTTGAAAATTGCAGAAACTCTTCGGTAACTCGAATACAAACCGTATGTGACCCGACATCCTGAGCGTCGGTGTTGCAACATCCGTCCCGAAAGAATCCGGTCACGGGGTCGTGACTACAGTCTTGTAGTTCACCGCCCAAAACATTGAGGGCTTTTGGTTCTACTTTTCGTAACATAATTGAGAGGCCTCTGCCTCATTAAAACAAATTGAGTTCATTCACCAACCGCAGACCTTGCCCTCGTTTTGCGTTTTTAACCAGCTGGTCAGTGGTGCGAAATACTCGACCAGCGCATAGGCATCCATCTGCCGTTGTCCGGTAAGCGCTTCCATCGCGTCTGGCCACGGCTTGCTGGCGCCCAGCGCAAGCATATCGCCAAGCCGCTTACCCGCCTCCGGATTCCCATAAATCGAGCATTCATGCAACGCACCCTCGTGGCCCGAGATTTCGCATAACGATTTGTAAAACTGAAATTGCATGATAAATGACAGAAAGTAGCGGGTATACGGTGTGTTACCGGGAATATGAAATTTCGCACCAGGATCGAACGCGTTTTCTGATCGTACATTAGGTGCCGCTATACCCTGATATTGGGTTCTTAACGACCACCAAAGGTCATTGTAATCAGCCTCTGTTACCTCTCCGGAAAACACACGCCAACGCCACTCGTCGATTAATTTGCCAAAAGGCAAAAAAGCAATTTTATCGAGCGCCATTTTCATCAATTGATTGATGGTTGCTTGCTCGCTCACTCCAACACTATCAATCAAACCCTTATCTTTTAGATACCCGGGGGTCATAGATAAGGTCAGCGTATCGCCGACCGCCTCATGAAAACCATCGTGAGCCCCACCTTTGAAAATAAAGGGTTGATCCTTATACATCAAATAATAATAAATGTGGCCCAACTCATGGTGCAGCGTTGAGAATTCTTCTTCGGTCGGTTCCACACATTGTTTGATGCGGACGTCCTTGCCATTGTCCATATCCCAGGCACTTGCGTGACAAACCACGTCGCGATCCTGGGGCTGGGTAAGCATTGAATTTTGCCAAAAGGAATCGGGGAGTTCTGGCAAGCCGATTGACGTGAAAAACCCCTCGGCGACCTCGACCATCTCCACCGCGTCCCACTCTTTGGCCTCTATGTTAGAAGTAACATCAAGCGCTAAAACCCCGGGGTAAGGCTCTACAAGGTCATAGATGTTGGACCACTGCTGTGCCCACATATTGCCCAATAAATGTGCAGGAATCGGCTGACCCTCAGCCACTTTCTCTTCGCCATAAACACCCTGCAATCCATCACGAACATAGCAGTGTAATTCCTCATAGAGTGGCTCCACCTGAGTCCACAATCGCTCTAGTTCAAGCTCAAACTCTTGCACGTCCATGTCGTATCCTGACTTCCACATAACTCCAAGATCGGCATAGCCTATTTCAGCCGCACCTGCATTAGCGATCTCGACCATGCGTGAGTACATCGGGCGCATAGGCTCGGCAATGGTTCGCCAACCTTGCCACGCATCCAGTAAAGCATCGTAGTCTCTCGAATTATCCATCACATCTTCGAGCGCACCCAAATCACGACAGTTCTGGTCAGCGTCGCCCTGACCCGTATCACCCTGTTCAGCACCACAATAGCGCCCTGCACCGTACATTCCCTCCAGCTCAGTAGCGATGGTCGACAACTCTGCCCGTAGAACTGCATCTGATGGTGCGGGTAGCGACGTGCTTAATTTAAGCATTTCCATGGCCCGGCGAGTTTGTGCAGACATCTCCACATCGTTATATTGCTTGGCTTGTTCTAAAGCGTCACTGAGAAAAGCTAACCACCGCTCGTTGGCTTTGGCCGCAATTAATCCAGTATCGGGCGTAATGTAGGTATTGCGTACCCAGGCTGCCGTTTCGCTCTCACGAGCCACTAATATCATCTCTGCCTGAATGCGCTCCACAAATTCGGCTGCTGACTCATGATCTGCCATGTCTGATCCGGAATCTGGCGCGCAAGCACCGAACAAACAAACAAGTAAAGACATGAAAATTGATTGCGCGCGCATGCGAGTACCTCAGAGTTTTAAGTGAACCTTACAAAGCAGCTCAAGACTAACCTGAATGGTAGACCCTGTCGCAGATAATATCCGCAGACAATAAAGCCCTGTCTAACGGTTATGGCCGTTAGCGACCTCGCAACATTGATACACGAGCCCGAATAGGCTCGAGGCCTTGCCTAAAGAGGTGTTACGTTCTCGGCTTGTGGGCCTTTTTCGCCCTGCACCACATCCATGGTAACTTTCTGCCCGTCCATAAGCGATTTTCGGCCTTCGGAGATGATTGCAGAAAAATGTACGAATACATCTTTACCACCTTCTTGCTCAATAAAACCAAAACCTTTTTCATCGTTGAACCATTTAACGGTTCCATCTACTTGTGACATGTATATCTCTAAAATAAAACGCCGACGAAACAGTCATCGGCTTTAAACTGCTTGCGCAGCATACGCTATAAAACTTAAGCTGTATGTAAACAATTTAACCAGAAAAACTCTCATTTAGAGTTTTCCAGCTTGTATTCGCGAGTCAGCCTGAACACCAGCGGCCCCAGCATAATTAACCCGATTAGGTTCGGCACCGCCATTAAACCGTTTAACGTATCTGATAATGTCCATATGAAGTCAATTTTAACACCTGAAAATAACAACACTGCCATCACCCAACATACACGATAAAGAACAACCGAACGTTCCCCCAGCAGGTATTGCCAACAACGCTCTCCGTAATAGCTCCAGCCAATAATCGTAGTAAACGCAAACACCGTCAGAGCGACAGTCACGATGTAATTCCCACCGGAAAAACTGGAACCAAACGCCAATGCGGTAAGCGGCGCACCATTTTCTCCGGATGTCCATGCCCCTGAGGTGATAATGCACAGTGCGGTAAGGGTACAAATAACGAGGGTGTCAATAAATGTTCCTAACATGGCAATATGGCCCTGACGAACCGCGCTATTGGTACGCGCGGCACCGTGCGCTATGGCTGCACTACCCAAACCAGATTCGTTTGAGAAGACACCCCTGGCGACCCCAAAACGAATGGCGGCTGCTACTGCCGCCCCCGCAAAACCACCGGTAGCAGCGGCCGGGTTAAAAGCACTATTAAAAATCAACGCAAACGCCGCAGGCACCTCACTTGCATTAATCGCAATCACGGTCACTGCTCCGCCTATATACAAAACCACCATTGCCGGCACCAATCTTCCCGCTATGCCGCCAATTCGACGCACACCACCCAGCACTACAAGTCCGACAAGTGCGGCAACCACTATTCCCGTTACCAATCTCGGTACCTGAAAATCTGTGTTTAAAACATCCGCCATTGAGTGTATCTGGGTGCCGTTGCCGATACCGAACGCCGCTATCGCCCCAAAAGCGGCAAAACTAGCCGCTAGACTCTTTGCCAAACGGGGGAAACGTTCACCCAACCCGTTTTTAAGATAATACATAGGCCCACCAACAAACTGACCAAAAGCATCAATTTCGCGAAAATGAACAGCACAGACGGCTTCAGCATACTTGGTGGCCATTCCGACTAACGCGATAACCCACATATAAAAAATAGCGCCCGGTCCACCTAAAGCGATTGCAGTCGCAACCCCGGCAATGTTGCCCGTGCCGATGGTTGCTGACATCGCGGTCATTAGCGCCTGAAAAGGAGGTATTTCGCCTTTCGCCTCGAGCTCCGAGCTCCTCAGCAGATTGAACGCATAAGGTATTCTACGCCACGGTAGAAATCGCAAACCGACCAGCAAATAAAGGCCTACCGCACCTAACACGGTTAACATCGGTGGGCCCCAAACTACCCCATTTAATCGACCTAACAGTAACTCTATCTGATCCATAAATACCTCGCCTTGTTCTATTCCTGACTAAACGCGATTTTCAATGCACTCATATAGGGGTTTGCGATGGGCCTGTTCAATTTTACCAATTCCAACGCGGCGTCGAGTGACATGCCTCTATATTTATGTAAATAACCAACAACCGTAGCAGGGGATCGACAAATACCCACCGTACAATGCACGTAGACTCGTTCACCCGAGCTCAATAATTCGTTAAGCGCATCAACTGGTTCATGGATTCCTCGAGCCATATCTTCAGGGTCGAAATCAATAATAGGGCATTGCACCCACGAAATCCCATTGAGCTTGCACGCCTCTCGAATTTCATTGATCGGTAAATGATAGGTCTTAAAATCTTCGTCCGACTGTAAGCAAAGCACTGCAGTAACTTTCAGATCGCGCACCAAACGATTAACATCCATAGTCGATGCCAGGCAAGAACCGACAAAAATATCTGTCTCTATAAAATCAAAATTAATCATCGGAGCTAGTGTAGTGTCCTAAACTAGCTACGCGCAAAACCACGTACGGCGTCGACCAAGGCGGTCATATTCTCAGGTTTCGCATTGGGCTGAATACCATGCCCTAGATTAAAAA
>JABJKL010000003.1 GCA_018660405.1 Pseudomonadota bacterium
ATCATCGTTTCCTCTTGGGTTAACGATGAACGAAAACTCTCTCTTAAACAATCACCTTAAACTGTCCAACTAGTGCTGACGGGGTACAGTGGCATCGACCGGTTTAATTTGGACAGTGCCGGTTAGCTGCATATGCGCCTCAGGCTCGCTATGGTCCAAAGAATTTACGTACTCGATAATTGCTGGGCGGCCTTTAATAATCCGACCGTTGGATCTCGCCCATTCTCCGTCTTCGGTAAAGATATTTGCGAACGCCTCAGCATCGCCTCGATCACGGTAAATAGCGTAATCATGTTCAAGTCGTTCACACCCTATAACCATTGCGACCAACTCGTCTTGCGTAAGTTCATCCGCAGCGTGCAGAGCCGGGCTCGTTGATAACAATATAGTGAGTAGGTAAATGACGCTTGCAAGCAGTCTTTTAAATACTAAGTTCATGGTAAACTCCTTTAGGTTATTTCAGGTCAGAATTAGCCAGCGCTTTGGATTCGCGCTCGTCAATAAGTGTGCGCATTTCACGCTGGCTTTCACGGCTAATTGGGTAGCGCGCTAACAAGGCGAAGACGATAGCATAGGCCAAAATAGGTACTCCAACAATAAAGTAACGCAAGCGTTGTAGTGCTTCGATGGAATTGTCGGCCCCTAATTCGGGATTGAAGCCAAACACGGTAAGAAAAGAGAAGCCGATAAATATCGCGAAACCAGATGCAAACTTGCTCGAGAGTTGCAGCAAGGAATAGTAGAGACCTGTCCTCTCCATGCCACTCTCCACGTTATCTTTATCGCATACGTCGGCCATCATGGCTCTAGGCAAAAATTCGTTGGCCGATGAGTTTAGCCCGACAAGCACGAACATGGCCGCTGTTAAAGCCACCTGATTTGGCGGAAGAACGATTAGCAGTAAGGGGGTGAGTGCACCGATTACCATAGCGATCTGTAGCGCACCATGTTTGCTCCATTTCTCGGAAGCTTTGACCCAGGCTGGCAAGCCTACGGCACCACCGATCACCAAAAACAATAAGATAAAACCAGCCTTGTCTTCAAGGTTTAAGGTGTAGGCAACAAAAAAGAAGAATAGGCCTTGAACAATAAAGGTGGAGAAACCGAGTAAAGCATTTGCGCAGAGAAGTCGGGCAAGTGCCGGGTTGCCAAGTAGTAGGGCGACACCTTTCTTAAACCCCAGATGTGGACGGTTTGCCGTCTTACGCTCGGGCGCACTAAACAAACAGACAATAACGGTCAGAGGTAACACGATCATCATGAACCAGCCAAGCCCGGAAACCTTCGCTTCATAGTCCGGCGATCCAAAATACTCGAGGATGGTTGGTACCAGCCCAACCAATAGTCCGCCGACAATTCCAAGTATTTGTAGCACACCAGTAATTCGTGAACGACGATCATAGTCGCGAGATAGTTCAAGCGCCCAGGAAGTGTGACTAATGGTAAAGGCATCCCATCCGATATACATCAAACCCATCGTAAGAAAAAGATAGGTTTTGGAGACAGTTTCTGGGGGGTTAAATGCTAGATACATGGCCACAACCAAGATTGGTGCGGATAGAGCCAACCAAGGTCGACGACGCCCCCAACGTGTTTCGTAGCTGTCCATGAACAGTCCCCACGTCGGTGCGGCGATCATATCGATGAACTTAGCCGCAAAGAATATCGCGCCTACTGTCGCCGCACCCAAGCCACGATGTTCAGCATACAATGCTGGTAAAAACACGAAAACTGCAGTTAGCAACATATTTAATCCAAGAGCTGGTTGCGCAAAGCCAAACATTTGAAGCTTACTTAATCGTATATCGCTCATCTTATTCAGTCCTATATAAAGTCAGAAAAGGTTTTTGAGGGCCGGTTAATTTTTATTTTTAGAAACGTTATTTTGGCGAGCCCCCGATATTCGCTGGGTTAGTACAATCATAATCCCGCCGAGGATGGCGACAGAAGCAAATACCAGGCGCAGTGTAATCTGCTCTGACAGAAAAACAATCCCACCGAGGGCTGCGACTACTGGAACTGATAATTGAACGGTAGCTGCATGCGTTGCAGCAAGACCCCTAAGGGCCTCATACCATATTACATATCCTAAACCAGAGGTGATGGCGCCTGAGGCAACCGCCAGTATCAGCCCGTTCCGAGAGCTATAAAAGTTGTCAATAAAGACCACGCTGACGATTAGTGCCAGTGGTATTGCATAGACGAAACTGTTTGTGGTTGCCTGCAATGGGTCATCAACGTTTCTGCCAAGCAGCGAGTACATTCCCCAGGCAATACCAGCTACCAACATTAGGATGGCGCCCATTGGGTCGGGTGCCGTTACACCCGGCAGTAGTAGGAAGATTAATCCAAAAACGGTTAAAGCTAGTCCGGCCCAGGACGACAGCGAGAGACGCTCACCGCTGAGTAATGCGGCGGTAAACATGGTTAGCTGAACTGCGCTAAATAGCAACAACGCTCCGGTACTAGCACTTAGTGACAGGTAAGCGAAGGAAAAGAACGCCATATAAATGAATAACGTTGCAGAAAAGCGCCAATCACATACCGGCCGACCATGCGAACGCCATCGCCGCATTGTGATCAGCAGGAGCACTATTGAACCAGACAGAACTCTGACAGTGGTAAAACTTGCCACATCGATAAGACCTTCGCCCAATGCAAGTCGACAGAGCAGCGAGTTCGCTGCAAAGGCAAATATTGCCACTATTGCCAAGGCTGCGGTTCGTGCAACCGACGGAACAGCGTCAACGACTGAAACGTTTTGATCACGCATACCTGATTAACCCTCGGGTATGAGCATCTACAGATTGCGGATCCACAGATTGTTGCTGCGCTTAGGTTGAGCGTACGGTCATATTCGCCGCAAGATTAGCGGGTTCTCTAAGCGTTGATATACCCGGGCAACCTTTCATTGTGGCCTGCAGAACTCGGTCTAATGCTTCCTGATCCGGTTGTTCAGAAACGCCGATATCTACGTCGATAGTTACCTGTCGGAATCCCGAGGGTGGCGCGTCTTCCATCATGTGCCCTCTTACGTCCATTTCGGCTACAGCTGTGGCTTCAAAGGTATCGTACTTAACATCCCACTTGGCGGCATAGAAGG
>JABJKL010000192.1 GCA_018660405.1 Pseudomonadota bacterium
CAAACCCGTGACGAAGTTTTCGGAAAAAGCCAGCCAGTCCAGTTCCGGGTAGGCAGCTACGTGTGCGTTAAAATTACCGGTGGCACCATTTATCTTGCCCAGTATTTCGATGTTTCGAATTTGTTCGAGTTGTCGATTAAGGCGTGCCGTGACGTTGCGCAATTCTTTGCCCAGAGTTGTGGGGGACGCGGCTTGCCCATGCGTACGAGCTAACATGGGTGTGTCGATATGTGCATCAGCGATAGCGTCGATTGCTTTGGTCACGCGCTCTAACAAAGGTAGCATTACTTGCGATCGCGCCTCTGCCAGCATCAAGGCATATGACAGGTTATTTATATCTTCCGACGTGCAGGCGAAATGAATAAACTCGCTGGCGGCGTTTACTTCATTCAATCCTGACGCAGCTTGCTTGAGGAAGTACTCGACCGCCTTAACGTCGTGATTTGTGCCTGCTTCAATATCTTTTACCGCGAGCGCATCATCAGCGCTAAAATTCTCGATAATTGAACGCAAAGCGGTAATAGTCTTGCTACTGAACGGCGCAACTTCCACGATCTGTTCATTTAGGGATAGCGCAATTAGCCATTCAATTTCGATCATACAGCGGTAACGAATTAAGCCATACTCACTGAATATTGGTTTTAGCTCAGTAGTTTTGGCTGCGTATCGTCCATCCAGAGGTGACAGCGCCATTACTTCAGCGTGTCGTTCGGTTGTTGGGGGTGTTTTTGTAGTCATTTTTCTGAGGGCATACAGTCGTCAGGAGCGCTTCAAATGTGCAGGTCGGATGTTACCATAAGCTTTTTACACAACCCTATTTAAGCGGCCCTCAACATAATGGCTGATTTCCTTCAGTACAGTCTGGAAGAGCTGCGCAAAAGTGCAGTGGAAGTTTTGCGCACCGGACAAGGAACTCGTCCTGACGTGTTGTTAATAGATGTCGATGGCAAGAGAGCTATATTGAAGGATCAAAATGCTTGTGATCGCTGGTTTGCAATGCTTATTGGCCCACTATTGTGCTGGCGTGAAGCGCGCGCGCTAAAGCGGTTGGAAGCAATTTCGGGCGTTCCCAGGTTGTTAACTAAGCCGGATGCTCGTTCACTATTAATGGAGTATGTAGATGCCGAACAAGCAATAAAAACCCAGCAAGTCCAGGACTGGCAAGCCTGGTTTGATAGGTTGGAGCAGCTAATTCAGTGTATGCACGAGGCTGGCATCGCGCATGGTGATCTGCGCAGTCCGGGTAATATGCTTATCGATAAGCAGGGCAATCCGGTATTGGTGGACTTCGTTGCATCCAGTGGTCAAGGCGCAAGATGGAATATTTTTGCCAATTCAATCTTCCGCGGCTTATGTGCGGTCGATGAATCTGCAGTGATAAAATTAAAATCTAAAATTGCACCGGAGCTGTTGGACAATGCCGCAGCGAGTAACCATGTTGGTGGCAAGGTGGGTTTGTTGTTACGCGCCTTGGGGCAGCGCGTGCGCAAGCTGAGTCGATTACTCTTTACTGCGAAGTGACGTCCATTTTTGCTAATCCCAAGAGTACTCACTCCCTGCTGGCGACGGCCATGCTGGCACTCAGCAAACCCCTGCCTCGAACGAGCGGTCGGGAAAAGCAAATATAAGGGGTCAGCCAAATAAAAGTGGTGCATTAGCGTTCATAATAGTTCCACCGCCCAGGCAATTCCTTCCGTCGTATAGCACAACCGCCTGGCCGGGTGTTACTGCTCGTTGTGGATCATCAAATTTCAAACAAAAACCATCATCTGTTTGCATATAAGTGCAAATTTGATCGGCCTGGCGATAGCGTGTTTTAGCGGTTAGTTTCTGGCCGTCTACCGGCGCACTGTTTACCCATTCAGGTTCAATAGCGTTGAGTGCATCAGACAACATGCCGGGGTGGTCGTGTCCTTGCACCACAATCAAGGTGTTTGACTCCATATTCTTTCCGGCGACATACCATGCGCTTCCCGGACCCCCAATATCCAGGCCATGGCGCTGGCCGATGGTGTGGAACATCAAACCCTGATGTTCGCCTATTAGCTGGCCGTCTTCACTGCGCATTTCACCCGGCGAAGGTTTTAAATAGTTTGCCAAAAAATCGGCAAACCGTCGTTTTCCGATAAAGCAGATACCGGTGCTATCTTTTTTGTCGTGAGTAATCAGGCCAGCTGCTTCGGCCATGTGGCGTACTTTTGGTTTGTCGATTTCGCCCAACGGAAAAAGACTTCTTTTGAGTTGCTTCTGGCCAAGTGTGTACAAGAAATAGCTTTGGTCTTTATTGTTATCTATGCCACGCAGCAATCGATATCCATTGTCAGCACTCTCGTTGGACAAACCGTTGGACAAGTCGCTGGCCACATAATGGCCGGTGGCGATGTAATCAGCACCGAGAGCATCGCCTTGCAGCAAAAACTCGTGAAATTTAATTTCCCGGTTACAGAGAATGTCCGGGTTGGGTGTCCGGCCAGCAGCGTACTCCGCCAGGAAATGTTCGAATACACGATCCCAGTATTCGGCTGCGAAGTTCACACTTCTAAGTTCTAGCCCTAGCTTGTCGCATACTGCTTGTGCGTCAGCCATATCGGCTGCTGCCGCGCAATACTCTTCGGTATCGTCTTCTTCCCAGTTTTTCATGAATAACCCACTCACTGAGTATCCTGCATCCCGGAGCAGCATCGCTGCGACAGAAGAGTCCACTCCGCCAGACATGCCAACGATAATGTGCGTTTGAGAAGCTTCTCTTTGGGTAACTGGGTGGTTGGGAGCAAATAGCATTGGTTGGTTTAAGTTTTAGGGCTTTACTGGGTCAAGGTTTAGATACGCATCTAATGGGAACTGCTTATTGGCCTCATAATCCAGAATCGACCGCATGACTAATGGGCTTCTGACCACAAAATCATTTTCGATCTCACTACGCGTCAGCCAATGGGTGTTGATGATGTCGGCATCACGGGTTACCTGATCGCTTTGATTCTGTATGGCTCGCCCTGAAAAGGTGAACCGTAAATAGGTTTTAGCCTCAGGATTTGTTCGAGGAGTCGACCACTGATAAATACCGACCAGATAGTCGATTTCAACTAACCAACAGGTTTCTTCAAGTGTTTCGCGAATGGCCGCGTCGACAATACTTTCACCTGCATCGACATGGCCAGCAGGCTGATTTACCACCGACCCTTTCGTCTGACAGTGCTCTTCAACCATAAGGTATTTATTATCTTGTTTGATAATGGTTGCGACGGTTACGTGGGGATGCCAGCGTTGCTTGGTCATTGTTTATTGCATAGTGGTTTCATTTGGGCAGGGATACTGCCATAAGTACCCATTTGGTGGGAGGTTTTTCGGCCTGTTTACGCCGTGGCATGCTGAATTAAAGGGCGTTAAAAATTACCCTGGGGAGCTGCTTAAAAGCACTAATGTTTGTGTTAGAATCCGCGCGCCGTGTGATTCCAGCATGAATTATTTATCGCAGATTAATTATTTTGTAGCCCAAGTCTTATAGCTCATGTGCCAGTATGTTTGATTCCAAAATCCAACTCCCAAAGCACGGCGGTTAACCACTTGCCAAATTATTGTAGAGGCCCTTATGTCTGACACAAAATCGACGATCATTTATACCCTAACTGATGAGGCTCCAGCGCTCGCGACTCGTTCGTTGTTGCCGATTATTAAAACCTTTACAGACAGCTGTGGGGTGGCCGTTGAAACACGTGATATTTCGCTAGCAGCACGCATCTTGGCAGTATTCCCGGAATATCTAACCGACCAGCAGAAAATGTCTGACGATTTGGCCGAGCTTGGTGGTATGACCCAGGATCCCGGTGCCAATATTATCAAATTGCCCAATATCAGTGCCTCTGTGCCACAACTTAAAGAAGTAGTGACCGAATTGCAGCATCAGGGTTATAGATTGCCTGATTATCCAGACACCCCGACGACCGATGAAGAACATGCCATCAGGACTTGCTACGATAAAGTGAAAGGCAGTGCGGTTAACCCGGTTCTTCGTGAAGGCAACTCAGATCGAAGAGCGCCCGCGGCCGTTAAGCAATACGCGCGTAACAACCCACATTCGATGGGCGCCTGGTCGAGCGATTCTCAAACCCACGTTGCAACGATGAGTGCGGGTGATTTTCAGTCGAACGAAAAATCCGTGACTATCGAGATTGAAGGCGAAAGCGAAGGATCCTTGCGTATTGAGTTAGTGCAGAATGATGGGCAGGTAATCGTATTAACGGAATCGGTCCCGGTATTGGAAGGTGAAATCATAGACGGTACCTACATGAGCAAGAATGCTTTGTTGAGCTTCCTGAAAGAACAAGTGAGGGATGCCAAAGATAAAGGTGTGTTGTTCTCTTTGCATCTGAAAGCCACCATGATGAAGGTATCTGACCCAATTATTTTTGGCCATGGTGTAAAGGCTTTCTTTAGCGATGTGTTCGAAAAACACGGCGCTGTGCTAGCGCAGGCCGGTGTGAACGTTAACAATGGTTTGGGCAACTTGCTGGCGGCCATCGAAACTCTTCCATCAGATCAGCGCGATGCTATTCAAGCGGATATTGATTTGGCCTATGCGAGTGGGCCTGCCCTGGCGATGGTCAATTCAGATAAAGGCATAAGCAATTTGCATGTGCCCAGTGATGTGATTATTGATGCTTCCTTGCCGGCGATGATTCGCACCTCCGGGCAGATGTGGAATGCAGATGGCGAGCTGCAAGATACCAAAGCAGTTGTTCCAGATAGCAGTTACGCGTCGCTTTACGCAACCACCATCGATTATTGCCGTGAACATGGCGCATTTGACCCAACCACCATGGGTACGGTACCCAATGTCGGTCTTATGGCGCAAAAGGCCGAAGAATATGGCTCGCACGACAAGACTTTTGAGCTTCCGGCAGACGGTTCTGTACGCGTTATTGATGGTGCCGGTAATGTACTGATGGAGCACACTGTTGAAGCTGGGGATATTTGGCGTATGTGTCAGGTTAAAGATTTACCCATTCAGGATTGGGTTAAGTTAGCGGTAAAGCGCGCCCGTGCTTCACAAATGCCGGCAGTATTTTGGTTGGACAAAAACCGTGCCCATGATGCGCAGCTAATCGTTAAAGTAGAACAGTATCTGAAGGATCACGATACCGATGGTTTGGAAATTCACATTAAATCGGTGGCCGAGGCGACTCATTTCACCTTGGATCGAACCGCTAAGGGATTAGATACTATTTCTGTTACCGGTAATGTACTACGAGACTATTTAACAGATTTATTTCCCATTCTCGAATTGGGAACCAGTGCAAAAATGCTTTCAATCGTTCCATTGATGAAGGGTGGCGGGCTATTCGAAACGGGCGCCGGGGGATCAGCACCAAAGCATGTTCAACAATTTGAGCAAGAGAATCACCTGCGTTGGGATAGTCTGGGTGAGTTTTTGGCGCTAGCTGAATCTCTAGAACACTATTCGCAGATTACTGGTAATGCCGGTGCCAAGGTTTTAAGTGATGCACTAGGTGAAGCGACCGCTCAATTACTCGACAATCGCAAGTCGCCATCTCGCAAGGTCAACGAGCTGGATAATCGGGGCAGCCATTTTTATCTGGCGATGTATTGGGCGCAATCACTTGCCAGTCAAGATGCAGACCCGGCTTTAGCCGCGAAATTTACCCCGCTTGCCAAGGCGCTGGCTGATAATGAACAAACGATCGTCGCGGAGCTCAATAGTGTTCAGGGTGATCCGGCAGATATCGGAGGTTATTACTTTCCCAGCGAAGCCAAGGCCGTATCGGCAATGCGACCCAGTGCTACCTTAAACGCTCTGTTGGGAGCTTAGTATTGGCCGTCAGCGGTACGGGACTTTCACGTGCTGTTGGTTACTTCCGCGCTTGCGGCTGCTTGAATAGTCGTCGCTTTGGGTCCTCGTGGCCCGTCTTCGACCTCATATTCGACTTCCTGTCCTTCGTTCAGCACTTTGTAGCCATCCATTTGGATCGCAGAAAAGTGTGCAAACACTTCATCACCGCCTTCAGCAGGCGTTATAAAACCGAACCCCTTGGCTGAGTTAAACCATTTTACGGTGCCGTTCATGTGTGTAGAACCCCCTTTTGATACAAAACTTTATAATAAACTGCATTCATAATGATATTTTTGTGCAGTTTTGTATGCGCTGGTGCAGAAAATATTACAACCCTAATCCGCACGATTCACTGATTCTTCCGATATTTTGGTGTTTGGTCAAGTAGATCAATGCATGAGGGCTGCTAAAATGTAGCTGAATTAACTTGAAATTTGCGCTTTAGCCCTCAAACTCTAGTTCTATGATAGTTATATGTTAGTTCTATGTTAGTTATATGGTTCATTTAGAATTTACGGTGGGTCGGTATTAGTGGCTATAGCGTTAAGTCTTCCTTTTAGGGCAGTAGATCTTGTAGTGGCAGGGCAGGGTTCCGACGAGCCTACCGAATTCGATTTTGGAGACGCCGAAGAACTGGTGCTCGAAGAAGCCAAGCCCAAGCTAAAAAAGCCGTCACTGTATAAAGTGTTGCTATTAAATGATGATTACACACCGATGGACTTTGTAGTGGGCATATTGCAAGGCTATTTTTTGTTGTCCCACGAAAAATCCATACAAATTATGATGAATGTTCACCAGCGCGGTAAAGGCGTATGTGGAATTTATCCCCGAGAAGTGGCAGAAACCAAAGTCGAACAGGTGATGTGTACTGCCCGAGACAGCCAACATCCACTACAATGTGTAATGGAACCCGAATCTGACGAGCATTCCAACAACTAATTCCAACAACTACGAGAAAAACTAATGCTATCAGCTGAACTTGAAAAAACCATTAGTTTTGCGGTGCAAGTAGCGCAAGAGGCACAGCATGAATTTGTCACTACCGAGCATTTACTGCTGGCTCTTTTGGACAATCATTCTGCGCAACAAGTGGTAGCGGTCTGTGGCGGCGACATTGAGTCCTTGCGATTGGATTTGGTAAAGTTCATGGAGGAGCACCTTCCACATTTGCCCGATGAAGAAGAATTTCAAACGCAGCCTAGCATCGGATTTCAGCGTGTAATCCAACGTGCAGTCTTGCATGTGCAAGGCTCAGGCAAGGGGCAGGTTGAGGGCGCAAATGTGCTGATCGCGCTGTTTGCGGAAAAAGATTCTTATGCAGCGTATTTTCTCGACCAGCAAGACATCACCCGTTACGACGCGGTGAGTTACGTTTCTCACGGTGCTTTAGCAGACGATAGTGGCGAAGTGCCGGTTTTGCCAGGGCCTGAACAAGCTGATGAAGGCAAGCAGGCCAGTCCACTTGATTTATATACTCAAAATTTAAATGAGCTCGCCTCACAAGGTCGTATTGATCCGCTGATTGGTCGGGAGAAGGAACTGGAACGTACCGTGCAAATTTTGTGTCGTCGGCGAAAAAACAACCCACTATTTGTAGGCGAATCCGGCGTGGGGAAGACCGCTATTGCAGAAGGCTTGGCCAAGCGTATCGTTGAAGAAGATGTCCCGGATGTGCTAAGCGGCGCGACTATTTATTCACTGGATATGGGCGCCTTGCTTGCCGGAACCAAGTATCGAGGTGATTTCGAAAAACGTTTGAAGGCGGTGCTTCGTGCGCTGAATAAGGAGCCGGAAGCCATACTGTTTATTGATGAGATTCACACGATAATTGGTGCCGGTGCTGCATCAGGTGGCGCGATGGACGCTTCCAATTTGCTTAAGCCGTCGCTTTCTTCCGGGGACTTGCGATGTATAGGTTCGACCACTTATCAGGAATACCGGGGTATTTTTGAAAAAGACCGGGCCTTGTCGCGACGTTTTCAGAAAATAGACATTGAACAGCCAAGCCTTGAAGAGACCATACTCATTCTTAAGGGATTAAAGTCTCGGTTTGAGGAACACCATCAGGTGAGTTATACCCCGGAAGCTATTCGTACCGCAGCCGAACTGGCCGAGCGCTATATCAGCGATCGATTTATGCCGGATAAGGCAATCGATGTTATTGACGAGGCGGGTGCTCGTGCGCGGTTGAAAAAGTCCGCGGATGCTGAGGAAGGTGAACCCATTATTGTCGACGTGCGCGAAATGGAAGAAGTGGTGGCAAGTATGGCGCGTATTCCAGCCAAAACGGTATCGACCACGGATGTTGACGCGCTTAAGAATCTTGAACGCAACCTGAAGCTGGTCGTGTTCGGTCAGGATGATGCGATTCAGGCGTTGTCCTCGGCGATCAAGATGTCACGATCAGGTTTGGGTAATCCGGACAAACCGATAGGCTCATTTTTGTTTTCTGGGCCTACTGGCGTGGGAAAAACAGAGGTGACAAAGCAACTTGCGCACGTTATGGGTGTGGAGCTGATTCGATTCGATATGTCTGAGTATATGGAACGGCATACCGTCTCGCGTTTGATTGGTGCACCCCCGGGTTATGTGGGTTATGACCAGGGAGGGCTTATGACCGATGAAATTAATAAGCATCCACATTGTGTTGTGTTGCTGGATGAAATCGAGAAGGCACACCCAGATGTATTTAATCTATTGCTGCAAGTGATGGATCACGGTGCGCTGACGGATAATAACGGTCGAAAAGCCGATTTTCGAAATGTGATTTTGGTAATGACTACCAACGCTGGAGCGAGTGCGGTCTCTCGCAATAGTGTCGGTTTTAAGCAGCAGGACAACAGCACGGATGATACAGAGGCAATTCAGAAACTGTTTACTCCGGAATTTCGAAATCGAATTGACGCGACCATTCGTTTTAATCCGCTGAGCCGCGAAGTCTTGGCCATGGTCGTGGATAAAGAGCTCTTACAGGTGGAGCGTCAACTGGAAGATAAAGATGTCTCTCTTGAGGTTGATCAAAGTGCGCGTGATTGGTTGGCCGAGCATGGCTACGATCCACAAATGGGGGCGCGGCCTTTAGCGCGATTAATTCAAAATGAAGTGAAGCGAGGTTTGGCAGACGAACTCTTATTTGGCAAACTAGCCAAAGGTGGCACTGTACTGTTGAGTGCAGATAATGACAAACTCAAGTTCAGCATCAAGGCGAAGAAGTCAAAAGATCTGGTTGCGGTTTAAACCCCATCAATTGATTCGATTTCCATTATCGTGGTTCGTGAAGGTCGCTTTTCAACCGTTCGCACCAACACATATTGTTTATCCTCAGCCAGCCAAAGCGTGAGAGTTCGGTCAGGGTTATCCACGCGTTGTAGTTCAATTTTGACCGTGTTGAGTTCCCCCATCGCTGTATTGATTGCCTCATTGTTAATACCGAGCACGGCATAACCACGAATGCGACGTGATATTCCATCAACGATATAGAATGGTTCGTCCGCGCTAATCTGTCCTTTGGACATCGTGGCCGCAAACGGCATATTGCAACCATCGACTATATAGCCTTCAGGCATATCCAGAGTTGTTTCTTCTTCCGGTCCAAAACTGAGTGTTCGATTCTCCCAATCGAAGCTGGTGTCATTCTGGTATGCCCCGCGGCCTGTTTTTGAGGAAGAATAGCCATGTGAAACGACTTTTAGACCATCAAAATCAAAAGAACATGATTCGAGCAAGTCGCCACCTAGCAAGATGGATGCGAGCCCTTCAGCACGCGTTTCAGATGTGCTTTGATACGCTTCACCTTCGAGCGAAAGCTGCTTAACTACAGTGCCCAATTTAGCGCCACCCAATTTTAGGGTGTAACTCAAGATAAGATTGTCAGGTAACTGGGCGGCCGAGCTCGTGCTACATACTAATAGTACGGCTGTCACGGTCATACGGGCCAGACAAGAATAGGGTTTTGATATTTTTATCATCGCGCGACTTTATAGAGTTGGACCAAGGGGTGAAAGCTAAATGGCGTTTGCGTAATGTTGAGGAATCCCTGTTTAATTGAAAGTGATGACCTGTTTGGCACTTTTTTCGCCATCGAGGAGTACACCATCAGCAGTTACACTGAGCCGTCCCTCAGCAAACCATTTGATGGCCAAAGGATAAATCTGATGCTCAATGGAATGGACACGTTGTTGCAGTGTTTCTGCTGTGTCATCACTATTAATTTTCAATTTACCTTGAATAATTACCGGGCCTTTATCGAGTTCGGGAATCACAAAATGAACGCTGGCCCCGTGCGATTTTTCGCTATCTTCCAATACTCGTTGATGGGTATTCAGGCCCGTGTAATTTGGCAGTAAGGATGGGTGAATATTGATCAGGCGATTCTCAAAATGTTTTACAAAGCCGTTACTGAGAATTCGCATGAACCCAGCCAAAACGACCAATTCAGCTTGCCATTCACGCAGTTGGGTGAGTAATGAACGATCAAATGTTTCTCGACTCGAGAATTGACCATGCGGAATGCATCGTTCAGGAATACCTGCGTTACGTGCTCGCTCCAGGCCATAGACGCCTTCCTTGTTTGAGATAACACCGACGATATCAATGGGTAGATCGCCGGTTTGCGAGCCATCGATGAATGTTTGCAAGTTACTGCCGAAGCCGGAAACCAACACCGCAACTCTTGTCAGAACTCTGGTCTTGCGTGTCATTAATTTGGGCAAGCGTGTGAGAACCGCCCCTAGCGAATGATGACCGGCTCGGCAGTTCGGCCGCTATGAAGCTCACCAATGATTATGGAATGTTGATCGTTAGCGGCAAGATTAGCGATGGTGGCATCGGCATCGCCAGCGGCTACGCACAAAATCATACCGAGGCCGCAGTTAAAGGTTCGATACAATTCAGCTTGCTCGATGCCGCCTTCGGATTTTAGCCAGTCAAAAATAGTCGGCCAGGTCCAGGTCTTTTGATCAATGATTGCATGAGAGTCTTCGGGTAAAACACGCGCCAGATTACCAGGAATGCCGCCACCAGTGATATGCGCGAGCGCGTGCACATCCACTTCAGCGAGAAGATCCAGGATGGGCTTAACGTAAATACGGGTGGGCGCCATTACATGCTCAAGCAGTGTTTTACCTTCTAATTGCATATTTAAGTCGACCGAAGCCCGCTCGATGACTTTGCGGATAAGCGAGTAGCCGTTGGAGTGTGGGCCGGTAGAAGGTAATCCAATCAATACGTTGCCTGCGGCGACTTTAGTACCGTCAATAATTCGGTCTTTCTCTACTGCGCCAACACAAAAACCGGCCAGGTCGTACTCGCCATCGGAATACATGCCGGGCATTTCGGCAGTTTCGCCGCCGATAAGCGCCGCACCCGCTTGCAAGCAGCCTTCTGCGATGCCTTCGATTACCGCGGCAGCGGTTACGGGGTTGAGCTTGCCGGTGGCAAAGTAATCCAAAAAGAACAAAGGTTCTGCGCCTTGTACCAGCACATCGTTGACACACATTCCAACCAGATCGATTCCAATGGTATTGTGCACTCCGCAATCGAAAGCGAGTTTGAGCTTGGTGCCTACGCCATCGGTGCCTGAAACCAGCACGGGACGCTTATACGACTCAGGAATTTCGAATAGAGCGCCGAAGCCGCCCAGGCCACCCAAACAGCCATCACGCTTTGTCGATTTGGCGAATGGTTTTATCGCGTCAATAAAACGGTCGCCGGCATCAATATCGACGCCAGCGTCTTTGTAGCTGAGATTATTTTTTGATGAATTGCGGGCTTGAGTCACGCCGGTATTGTACCGGAATCTGGTTGACGGCCAACCGAATTCCGACTTGTTAAACCAGCGGTTGTTCCACGCTTGAATGCGCGGGATAATCACGTCATAAGTAAAATATACCGAGGATTCCTCTTGTGGTCTTTGTACCCAATATTTTGACAGTAATACGCCTGGCCCTGGTGCCGCTGTTTATTATTCTGATCGACGAGAGTCGATTTGGAGCAGCTCTGGTGGTTTTTATTGTGGCAGGCCTTACCGATGCGCTGGATGGTTTTATCGCCCAGCGTTTTAATTGTGAAACCAAAATAGGCGCGATTTTGGACCCTTTGGCTGACAAGGCTTTACTCATAGCGGCATATCTTGTGTTGGCGGGTATCGAGAAAATTCCTTTCTGGCTAATGATTGTCGTGGTGTCCCGAGACATCATAATTTTGGGAGGTTGCTTGTTGATTACTTTGATCGACAAAATGCCGGATATGTCTCCTTCCAAACTGAGCAAATTGAATACGGTTTTGCAGATTTTGGCCGTTGTTGTGGTATTGGCGACTTTGGCGGGTTGGTTTGATCTTACTGCACAGCTAACTATTTTTTATTACGCAGTATTCGTATCGTCGGTACTCAGTGGCACATTTTATGTGTGGCAGTGGGGTTTTTCGTTGAACCGAAGTGCCGAGATGTACGAGCCAAAAAAATGACCCAACAAATGGCCTTGCCTCTTCGGGTAAATGACGGTGCGCGATTTGATAATTTTTATTTAGGGCCAAATACTGCGGTAGTGAAGGCATTTGAGCAGATGTTTATGGGCACGGTGAATTTACCGCTAAACCCTGTTTTGTTGTTTGGTCATACCGGCACGGGCAAAAGCCACCTGCTCTATGCCATCGTCAATCATTTAAGCCAGTTCGACCAAACATCACAGCCAGGTCTACGGTCAAGTTATCTGGCGTTGTCCGATGCTTCAATTTCTCCCGATATGCTAGAAGTTCTAGAGGTTGATCAAATTATATTACTGGATGATGTCCACGTTTGGGCGGGAGACATTGCGCGCGAACAAGCTCTGTTTGGCCTGTATGAACGAGTGAAGCAAGCCCAAGGTATGTGGGTAGCGAGTTCTCATGCGAGTGCCGATGAGTCAGGTTTTATACTGCCAGATCTTGTGAGTCGCTTATCAAGTGGATTGCAGTTTCAGTTGCGCGCCTTGTCTGAAATCGAGCGTATGGAGGCTTTGAAGCTAAGGGCAGAGGTTCGAGGGTTTAAACTGGCCGATGAGCCTGTTCGTTATTTGGTTAAGCATTTCTCTCGCGATATGCACAGTTTGTTTCAGTTATTGGAAACCATGGATGCGAAAACTTTGCAGGCAGGTCGAAAAATAACGGTGCCATTTTTAAAGGAAATCCTTTCGCAGTGAATTAAGCAGCACGGTTGGGCAACCACTTGTCACCACCGGGTAGTCCATGTGATTACAAAAGTCGGCGTGCCATCCAGTAACGTTCACTTCACCAGTCCAGTGCCAGCGCAAGCGACACAACCCACCGATCATTCACAGTTTTAATGTAAGCCTGGCGAGACGTTCGCCCAATGCCATGGCAATGATTTTTTCTTCTTCGCTGATTTTCACGCCTAAAGCATCGCTTTCGTAGTGGCTGGGTCCATAGGGTGTGCCACCCGAGTTGGTTTTTCGTAGGGCATGCTCGCTGTAAGGCACGCCGGTAATTAGCATGCCAAGATGCAGTAAGGGCAGCATCATTGATAGCAAGGTGGTTTCTTGTCCGCCATGAAGGGTCGAGGTCGAAGTAAACACCGCAGCGGGCTTTCCTTCCAGTGAACTATTTACCCAGAGGTTTGCAGTGCCGTCAATGAAGTACTTTAGCGGTGCAGCCATATTGCCAAAGCGGGTAGGGCTACCTAGAGCGAGCGCATCACAATTTGCAAGTTCTTCCAGCGTGCAAAAAGGGTCACCATCTTCAGGTATGTCTGGCTCGGTAGCTTCGGTAGCGGTGGAAACCTTCGGTACCGTACGCAACATTAGCTCGACCCCCTTCACCTTGCGAGCACCGCGGGCAATGCATGCGGCCAGGTTTTTGGTCGAGCCTTTATGGCTGTAATAAAGGATTAGAAGAGTTTTCAAGTTAATAATGTAAGCACATTTTCCGGTGGTCGACCAATGACCACTTGATCCCCGCCGACCACTATCGGGCGTTCTATCAAGTTTGGGTTGGCGATCATTATTTCAATCAATTGATCCCGACCAAGCGCCTGATTATTGCCTAGTCCGAGCTCAGTATACTTATCCTCGCCTTTGCGCACCAAGTCGAGTGGTTCCATCTCCAACCCCCGTAAAATACTATCAAGCTGCTGATGATCGGGCGGAGTTTCAAGATAAAGAACCACCTTGGGTTTTATACCATTATCTTCTAATAACTGCAGTGTCGCACGCGATTTTGAGCAGCGAGGGTTATGGTAAATCACGAATTCCATATAACACCAGTTCGGGTTTATTCTCTTTATAGTGTAGTGTATATCAATAGGTTAGAGGTAGCAGGATTCTAGAATATGCTTCAGGTCAAACTCAATGCCACGCGGTGCTGGAAATTCGTACTTGCTGTGATTGCACGTTTTCAGGGCGATCATTGCACGCGTCATGCCTCGGCTCTGTCATTTAGCACGCTGTTAGCTTTTGCACCGATGGTTGCGATCATTTTTTCTATGCTATCGATGTTTGCTGCAACCGCCTCGCTCGGCGAGGGGATGCAAGATTTTATCTACCGTTATCTGGTGCCTACTGCGGGTGACGAGGTGCGCCAATATCTGGAGCAGTTTGCATCGCAAGTGAGCGCTTTAACGGCCATCGGTCTGTTAACATTTTTGCTTACCGCGCTATTATTGTTATTCAACATTGAAGAATCATTTAATGATATATGGCGGATAAAAAAAGGTCGTACCATCGCACAAAGGCTCACGGTTTACTGGGCGATGGTCACTTTGGGTCCAATATTGATGGGCGCCAGCTTGTCACTATCAACTTATATGCTGTCTACACAGATTATTCAGGGCAGCGAATGGGAAGCCCAAACGCGATCATTGGGCTTGCGCTTGTTGCCGTTTCTAATCGAGGTGCTGGCCTTCTTGTTGTTGTATTCAACCATGCCGAACAAACGTGCAAGTTGGCGTGCCGTTGCGTGGGGAGCCTTGGTTGCCGCCTTGTTATTTGAGTTGAGCAAACGACTTTTTAGTTTATTCATTCTTAATTTTAATAACTATGAGGTTATTTATGGGGCCTTGGCCACCATTCCAATCTTCTTGATCTGGATATACCTTTCCTGGTTGGTGACTTTATTCGGGGCAGAAATTATTGCGAGCCTGGATGAAGAGCCTCAGCTCTTGGATGAAGAGCCTGAGCCCCTGAATGAAGAGCCTCAGCCCAAAGAAGGCCTCAGCCTACTCAAGAAGGGTAGCGAGCGCCTGCTCAAGGTTTTCCAAAGGTAGATCTTCAGAATCGGCTTTATCGCGCGCCTTGTATTCGATCACATCATTATCCAGACCACGATCACCCACCACCAAACGGTGAGGAATTCCGATCAGTTCGGCATCTGCGAACATAATGCCTGGCCGCTCATTTCTATCGTCAAGCAAGACGTCTATACCCAGTTCCAGTAACTGCTTATAAAGCGCGTCTGCTTTTGTTCGCACAGCATCGGACTTGTTGTAGCCTATAGTCACTATAACTACGTCGAATGGTGCAATGGCGGAAGGCCAGAGAATGCCTTTGTCATCATGGTTTTGTTCAACGGCAGCAGCGACAATGCGCGATACGCCGATGCCGTAGCAGCCCATCGGCATGGTAATCGACTTGCCATTTTTATCGAGACAAGTTGCGTTCATCGCCGTACTATATTTTTTGCCGAGTTGGAAAATATGCCCAACTTCGATGCCGCGCTTAATGGTCAGCTTGGCGTCTTCGCTGGTGTCATCACCCGCGCGCGCGCACAGATCGCCCTCAGATACCTTGCGTAAGTCTGCAACTTCTGTGAGGTTTGCATCGCGCTCCCAATTCGCATTGCCTAAGTGCTTGCCATCTTGATTGGCACCGCACACAAAATTGCTCAAGGCAGCAGCCGAGTGATCGACAAGCACGGGTATTTCCAATCCTACCGGACCTATGGAGCCGGGGCGGGCACCGATCGAGGCTTTAATCGCCTCATCACTGGCAAACGCCAACGGTGCTAAAACAAGTTCATGTTTTTCAGCCTTTACAGTATTGAGTTCATGGTCTCCCCGCAACACAAGCGCCACCAATCCTTCCTCGCCCTCTACGATGAGCGTTTTTACGATGTGTTCGGTCGGTATTTCTAGCGATTGGCTCACCTCTTCAATGGTTTTCTGATCAGGCGTTTCATGGGTAATTAATTTTTTTTGCTTATTATTGAGCGCCACGGGTGCCACGGCTTCGGCAAGTTCAACATTTGCGGCGTAATCGTATTTATCGCACACGGCTATCGCATCTTCTCCGGAATCCGCGAGCACATGAAATTCGTGTGAGGTGCTTCCTCCAATGCTGCCAGTATCTGCTTCTACCGGTCGAAATCCGAGACCCAGGCGTGTGAAAATACAGCTGTAGGCGGCAAACATCACTTGATAAGTTTCTTCTAGCGAAGCCTCATCGACATGAAAAGAGTAAGCATCTTTCATGATGAATTCGCGTGCACGCATCACACCAAATCTAGGCCGAATCTCGTCCCGAAATTTGGTTTGGATTTGGTAGAAGTTTAATGGGAGCTGCTTGTAACTCTTGATCTCGGTGCTTGCCAGCTTGGTGATCACTTCTTCGTGGGTCGGGCCAAAGCAAAACTCTCGATCGTGTCGATCTTTAAATCTGAGTAGTTCCGGGCCGTACATTTTCCATCGGCCAGACTCTTGCCAAAGTTCCGCAGGTTGTACCGCGGGCATAAGGACTTCTTGCGCACCAGCCCGATTCATTTCCTCGCGAACGATATTTTCGACCTTGCGCAGCACGCGCAGACCGGTCGGCAACCAGGTGTACAGCCCCGAGGCAAGCTTGCGGATCAAGCCGGCCCGTAGCATCAGCTGATGGCTTATAATTTCGGCATCGGCCGGAGTCTCTTTAAGAGTTGATATTAGGTACTTGGAAGCACGCATGTGGCAGGCTAAGGAATCTCTGATTTATTCTGGACGAAGTAGATTGCGCTCAAAATGTTCAGATTTGAGGCGCGAATCGCACGTAATAGCTGGCTATTGCGAAGATTTGCAACAAAAAAACTGGGCATTCGGAGCGTGATATACGATTTCATGAATAGATTAGAGGTTCCTTAAGTTGTATTCGTTATTTCTCGCGCGAATCATACAGGGAAATGTCCGGTGTCTGAACCGCCGTTATGATCCAATGGTAAGATACATTGCATGTTGTTGTGCTTAAATAAGGTGAAGAAGGATCATGCAATTAGTAATCGGCAATAAAAATTACTCGAGTTGGTCGTTGCGGCCCTGGTTGCTGTTAAAGGCATTTGATGTGCCCTTTGAAGAGCAGAACGTTTCGCTAATCGGCTTAGGTACGCCGGAACTTAGCGATCATCTACGGCAATATTCGCCCGCTGCAAAGGTGCCTGTTCTGATCGATGAAGACCGTGTGGTTTGGGATAGTCTGGCGATTTGTGAGTATATTTCTGAGCAATATCTGTCTGGTCGAGGCTGGCCGTCAGAAGCTGGCGACCGGGCGCGTGCCAGAGCGGTTACCGCTGAAATGCACGCTGGATTTTCAGCGGTGCGTAATGCATTGCCGATGAATTGCAGGGCAAAACGTCAAGTTGAGTTGACCGATGCAGTATTAGCGGACGTTAAACGAATCGATGCTATATGGTCAAATCGTCTCCAAAAAGAAAGTAAAAGTCCCTGGTTGTTTGACGAATTTTCGATTGCGGATTGTTTTTATGCACCCGTGGCCTTCCGGTTTAAAACTTACGGAATAGAGCTGTCCGCCGAGGCGCTAGACTATATGACAAAGTTGCTTACCCATCCGGCGGTAGAAGACTGGTTGCACGACGCATTGCTGGAAGTCGAAGTGATTGTTGAGGACGAGACCGGGGAAGATGCATAGGTGTAGGCGGTTTTTCAATGTCAAAATCGTGTCGACCTAAAGTTTTATATTTTTTGTGCAAATAACTATTGCGAGTGGCTGAGCTACCCCGCACAATCTCGGTCGCAGTATTATGCTAGCGTCGCAGTCCAACAAGCAGCTTAATCAAGGGTCGAGCGCAATGGGTAACTACTATAGTGAGCATCATGGATGAGATAAGCAATACTGCCCAGGCTCCGGTTGGCCAACAGTCAAAATCTTCAACGTGGATGCAGTGGATCGGCATCGCCGCCTTGGTCTATCTTCTATTGCTCGCCGTATCGCTTATTGGCAACGGTTTTCAGCTCGCCGCAGGGGATCACGCAAGAGAGTTGTTTCAGTTTGCCAGCAACCCGGTTATGGGCTTGGTGATCGGCATTATTGCCACTGCATTGGTTCAATCATCGAGTACCGTCACATCGATTATTGTAGGCCTGGTCGCGGGTGGATTGCCGGTGAGTTTGGCAATTCCCATGGTCATGGGTGCCAATATTGGGACCACGGTAACCAATACTATCGTCAGTTTGGGCCATATTCGGCAGAGTGAAGAGTTCAGGCGCGCGTTTGCCGCCGCGACCATTCATGATTTTTTCAACTTGATCGCCGTAATTATCTTCCTGCCTTTGGAAGTCATGTTTGGTATTCTCGAAAAATCGGGTGGATATTTGGCTGCTCATTTGGTGGGTGGCGACGCAATATCTGTCGGCGGATTCAATCCTGTAAAGCTGGTAGTTGCACCCCCCGTAAACTTCATCAAGGCTAATATCGAGAGTTTGTCCGATATCAGTGGAGGCATACTCCTTATTGGCTTGGGAATCGTATTTATTTTCATTTCACTTACCATGATCGCTAAACTTCTTAAGACTCTAATGGTCGGTCGGGCCAAAGAAATGTTAAGCAGTGCGGTGGGTCGAGGCCCATTGCGCGGAATTGCTTCGGGTGCGGTCACCACGATATTGGTTCAGTCATCTTCGACCACAACCAGCTTGATCGTCCCATTGGCGGGTTCCGGCATATTCACCTTGCGGGAGGTTTATCCTTTTACCTTGGGCGCCAATATCGGCACTTGCATTACCAGTCTGTTGGCTGCGACCGCGATTGTCGGTGCCAATGCCGTATTCGCATTGCAAATTGCGCTAGTACACTTGCTCTATAACGTTTTCAGTGTGCTGGTAATTTACAGTACTCCTTCGTTACGGGATTTGCCGATCTGGGCTGCAAGAAGATTGGCTAAAGCATCAGCACGAAATAAGTCGTATGCAGCGATTTATCTTATTTTGGTGTTTTTTATTATTCCCGGGTTTCTAATAGGCGCTAGCCGCATGCTTGGGCTTTAGGTCAATATCCAGAGGCAATACTTATGAGCGAACTGACATCAAGCAAGGCTTCTCGTAAAGCCGAGTTAAAAGATAAAGTGTCTGAACTCGAGACATCGCTTGCGGCGCTTAAACATAAGCTAAGAGTTATCGAACAAGAGGAGCAGCGCCACGCCATTGACCATCTTGACGAGTACCTGGACCGTATCGATCATAAGTACGATAATCTCAAAGTCTATTGGGCAGAAGTAGCCGCCGAGCTTCGAAAAGTTTTCAATCACTAGTTTTCCTTATCTTCCGGGTATCTTCTTCTTTAAAGTGGGCGGGTCGGGTATGTAAATAGTTGCCAGGTTTTTCGGGTGTTTGTCAGGCTTTGATCGTGGCTTGCCAATAGCCCACATCTATCCATTTTCCAAATTTGAAACCCACTTCATTAAAGTGTGCAACCTTTTGCATGCCAAACTTCTCATGTAGGGCAACGCTGGTAGCATTTGGTAAAGCGATACCTCCTATAACCACGTGAATGGGCAGCTCTTTGAGCGAAGTAAATAGTGCTTCGTAAAGCCTGGTTCCCCATCCTTGTGAAGTTACTGTGTGAGACAGGTAAACAGATATTTCCACAGAATGCTTGTACGCGCACCGTCCGCTCCATTTGCCCGCATAAGCATAAGCAATGACTTCACCCATTCCATCTTCAGCAACCAACCAAGGCAGATTGTCGGAAGCATTTTTGTCAAAACGACTTTCCATTTCTTTGGGTGAAACCGCCTCTTCTTCAAACGTAGCAATACTATTTGAAACGTAATAGTTATAAATATTTGAAACCGATTCCGCATCCGATATTTTTACTGATCGAATCATTTTCATTTCTGATATGTACGTGTGTTACGAGCGCTTGTGTGTTGGTTAATCAGGCATTGCCATCAAGCTCATGACAGAATATGGCCATAATTTTGCTTGGATCATTCACACGCTTAAACCCAAATTTTTCGTAAAGACCGTGAGCATCTTGCGTAGCCAGTAATGTAACGGTTATGCCTTGAATGTCCGGGTGCTTTAGAACCTCGTCTATGAGTGACCTTTCCCCCAAGTTAGTACCATTTCTTGGATGAGATAATTCATTTTATGCTGCTTGGTTTGCAAACGCCAACGGCGTCATATAGTTGAGTGAACTGTGCGGCCTGATCGTGTTGTAATGCTCTCGCCACTGATCGA
>JABJKL010000256.1 GCA_018660405.1 Pseudomonadota bacterium
GCGCGACGCTTGTTCACTACAGCAGATTTAAACGATATTCACATTAAAATGCTACAACAGCTTAAAGATCTGGGCGGCGATATAGAAGCGATTCTGTTTTGTCCTCATGGCCCCGATGATGGTTGTCAATGCCGCAAACCAAAGCCAGGGCTGTATGAAGAACTCATTGAGCGGATGTCTGTGCGTCTGGACAATGTTTACGCCGTCGGTGACTCAGAGCGAGACCTCATTGCGGCACATGCCGCAGGCGCAATACCTGTACTGGTAAAAACGGGTAACGGCAAAAAAACACTGGAAGATATAGCGGGCTACAAGAGCAAATTGGTAAAAAATTTACCGGTATTTGATGATCTTGCGGCGTTCGCCGACTTTCTCTTAAAACCAGCGGACTAATGCCTAAAAGCAGATTAAGCATTTGATCGTAATACAAACAATCCGCAGCCTGCTGTTCGAGATTGGGCGAATCTTCATCATAATTTTGGTGGTGCCATTTGGTTTACTTGCGCTGCCTCTGCACCCGGTGAAGCGCTCCCGCATACTGGGTTGGTGCGCGCATTTGGTAATACCATGGCTACGGTTCACTTGTGGTATTAGCCACCGGATAGACGGTCTTAATAATATTCCAAACCGTCCCTGCGTGTTGCTGGTGAAACACCAGTCTGCGTGGGAAACTTTTGCCCTGCAAACAATTTTCCCACCGCAAACCTGGGTACTTAAAAAGGAACTGCTGTACATTCCTGTATTTGGTTGGGGTTTGTGGGCTAGCAGGCCGATAGCCATTGATCGCAGCACCAAACTTAATGCGCTCGATCAGGTGGTTGTTCAAGGAATCAGAGTTCTTGCTGAAGGCCGTTGGGTTGTAGTATTTCCAGAAGGAACACGCGTACCTTACGGGCAAAAGAAAAAATACAATGCTGGCGGTGCAAAACTCGCCATTGAAGCTGGCGTGCCCATTATCCCCGTGGCACACAACGCCGGGCGATTGTGGGGCAAGCGCAGTTTCTTAAAAAGTCCCGGTGTGATCAATGTGGCGATAGGTCAGCCGATAATGACCGATGCAGAAAACCCACGCGAACTTACCCGGCAAGCAGAGAATTGGATCGAAAATAAACTTAAGGAATGGGCGAAGCAGGCTGGGTCTCTGTAGTATCAAGATTTAAAGCATCAGGATTTAAAGTATCAATATTTAAAGCTTCAAGATCTGTCGTATCAAGATCAGTAGCATCCAGGCCTTCAGCACCCAGATTTATTATATCGAAATCTGTTGTGCCAAACTCACACATCGACTCCAACGGGAAAGTTGCCTGACCCAATTCGGTCTCCCCAACATAGTAAATTCCGACTTCATCTTGCCATACCAAAAGATCCGCTTCGGTTTTTAGTATCGAGAAATCCGTTTCAATCATGCCTTCTCGGTCAGTAATATCTTGCTCGTCATCCACAAACCCAACCTGGTCTTCTATCAATTCCTCGGCCACCAGCTCTTCGTTTATTACCTCAGGGCTAGAAAATGCATCAGCAAATGGGTCGCTCGCAGCTAACTCTTCCGCTTCAGCCAAGCGAAACGCCTCCTGCATTGCCACGACACGCCGATCGAGCACGGTTTGATCCACCGCAACCAGTTGCCATGTATCCAGGTCAACCCCCATATTTGCACTGACTCTAAGCGGTCCAAATCGGGTCGGCACCAAACCACTGGCAACAGCTTCGTAATAAAGCCCTTCCAATATTAGCAAATGACGTTTATTGCCCGGCAAGGGGTCACTCCAACGATACAACAATTTGCCGTAACGGTTTTCACCCGTACGAAATAGAAGTATCCCGGCGTCCCCGCGTTCTTCATACAACAAGAACGCCCCCTGTTGCCGCACTGCGAAATCAAACTCATTTAGCTGCGCCTCGGCGATTGGCAAATAGTCACCGGGCCGAAGCAAAAAGCGTTTGTGCATGAGGCTTTCAAATTCATCATATATGACGCTGCAATCATGCGCGGCGTGAACCGTACTCGGCATAAAAATGAGCGATGAAACGAGCAACAACAAGGGGAAATTACCCGGCAGATGAGTTAGTAGTCGAATCATTATTCGTTCTGGGAGGTATTGTTTTTTATAACTTTCTGTTTGGCAATGAAGTTGGCCAATGCTACGAACTCAACCACAGCTAACTGTTCCGGGCGTTGGCCGGAGTTTAAGTCCAGTGTTTCATAGTCTGCGGCATCTAGCCACTCTCTCAAAGAGTTTCTCAGGGTTTTTCGGCGCATCGAAAATGCCTGTTTAACTACCTGCCCAAATACCGACTCTTCCGTTAGCGCGAAAGCCGGTATGGTATGTGGGACAATTCTAACCACTGAAGATTTTACCTTAGGCGGCGGAGAAAAGGCACCGGGCGACACATCCATTATTCGCTCGCAACTACTAGCTTGCTGCAGCATCACAGACAAGCGTCCAAATTGTTTGCTGCCTGGCCCAGCCACCATGCGATCGACCACCTCTTTTTGGAACATCAGCACCATATCACTTATCTTCTCGCGTACTTCGAGCAGACGAAATAGCACCGGGCTGGAAATATTATAGGGTAAATTTCCGATGACTCTTATAGAGCCTTCAGCGGGTAAAGAGCCCTCAGCGGATAGAGGGCCCTCAGCGGATAGAGAGCCTTCAGCCATTAAAGAGCCAAAATCAAATTTCAGCACATCCGCTTCATGTAATGTAAGTGCTGCATTGCCCGCTGCTTGATCCCGCCAATAATCGGCCAGATCTCTATCAAACTCGATTAAATGCAAGTCGCATCCACTTTGCATCAACTCCCCGGTAAGCGCTCCTCGGCCGGGGCCAATCTCAACAACGAGATCATTTTTTTTGGGGTTCAAACTGGCGACGATGTTTTCAATGACCCGCTGGTCGTGTAAAAAATTTTGTCCCAGGCCTTTGCGGGCTGGCAAAAAGTTAATGCCGCTCAATCTGTTAAAGCCCGCGCATAAGCCAACGCTGTTTTTAATCCACCAATATCTGCCTTGCCCGTGCCAGCAATATCAAATGCGGTGCCATGATCCACCGAGGTGCGCACAAACGGTAGCCCAAGGGTGATGTTCGCTGCGCGGCCAAAACCGTGGTGCTTAAGCACCGGTAAACCCTGGTCGTGGTACATCGCCAGCATCACATCAAAATTAACCAGCATATGATCGGTAAATGCGGTATCCGCAGGCAAAGGCCCGTCAACGTTGATTCCCTCAGAACGCAGTTGCTCTAACGCAGGGATAATGTGATCAATCTCCTCATCACCCAGATAACCTCCCTCACCCGCATGTGGGTTTAGTCCGCACACGCCTATGCGTGGTGCCTGTATATTAAATCGTCCAGTAAACTGCTGGTTGATCACCCGCACAACATTCACCACCAAATCTTTAGTAATCGCATCAGGCACATCTCGAAGCGCCAAATGCGTAGTTGCCAACGCCACTCGCAATTCATCAGTAGCCAACATCATTACCGGCAAAGGAATACCCGCTCGTGCAGCCAGGTATTCTGTATGCCCGGAAAAAGCATAACCGCCATCATTAATAACCGCTTTATTTACCGGTCCGGTAACCATTGCGCTAAATTTATCTGCAAGGCAGCCGTCTATAGCAATATCCAGCGCAGCCAATAATTGCTTAGCGTTTTCACTTGCTGGAACGCCAGCTTTTGGCATTTTCGAGAGCGGCATGTCATGCACTGCCAACTGCCCAGGTGTAACGACCTTGGCATCAGCAGGCAGGCATTCTAGCGGCATGCCCAGCTCCACAGCACGTTTATTTAGCAGCTCCGAAGAGGCCAGGATCACCAAATTGGACAGCGCTTGCTCCTGACACAGCTGGATCAGTAAATCAGGGCCAACGCCCGCAGGCTCACCCGGCGTTACTGCTATTAATCCGTTCATGGTGTAACTGTACAGAATCGAGAGCGACTAGCCCATCGACTAATTCCATTTATCAATCAGACTGCCGGGGGTTCGCCCGAGCATCCAGCATTTATCCTTCAATACGG
This sequence comes from Pseudomonadota bacterium, assembly GCA_018660405.1. Taxonomy (GTDB): domain Bacteria; phylum Pseudomonadota; class Gammaproteobacteria; order Arenicellales; family Arenicellaceae; genus UBA10349. The sequence continues at coordinate 4,026 of JABJKL010000256.1, forward strand.
TTGATATCGATAGATACTGAAATGAAGCCTTGATGATATTAGCTCTGCGCGGTCAAGCATCTCCTGCCAATCCTTTGACAAACGTTTTCTAAGGTGTTCGTCGACAAGAATAGCAACGTTAAAATTATCAACGCCTAATTCCCGCGTAAATCGATCCAATTGATTTTGTAAGTCTTCGACTTCCGGACTCAAATATACACGCTTCATCGAGTAGGAAAGCATAATGGGAGGGGCGTTGGGTATTTCTATATGTGGAGAAAAAACGATGTCTTGATAAGAGCTCTCCGCCTCAAGCAATGAACCCATCGACAAGTACTCTCGAGGCTGCTTAAAAGCGAAGAAATGGATGGCTCGTGAATTCGAATCAAGCAGAAAAATGGTTAACCCTGACAAAAGCGCCAGTATCGCTATCGTATTTACAGCGATTAAAGAATTCTCACCTAAATTCAAGGCACTTCGCAACCAGTTATTGCCTAGCAATAAAAACATCGCTGGTAACAACAAAAAAGGGCCCACAGACAGAAAAATTCCAAATTTAAGTACCGAGAAATCATGTATCCAGGAATGATTTTGCAATGTATATAGGTGCAGCAGGCACGGGATTAGCGTCAGTGCTAAATAGATCCATGTTTGTTGCATTGCTGGTGATGTCTGACCCGATCTGGCACGCAGTAATCCCACACCAATTAGTACGAAAACAACGACAGCCGCCAATAACACGTAGCTGGCGTTATCACCATAACCATATGGAAGAAGATGTTCCCAAATGCGTTCGTTGAACCCCATGTTAAATTCCGGGGAAATCTCAACTTGACGACTGCGCAAAGCCGCAATTCCCGAAAGCCCATTTAGCATTTGCATGGGTGACCCAAATTGCATGGAAAATAATCCAAGAGCAGCGATGGGCGGCAAACAAAATACGAGCACGCCTTTCACCCAATCAATGGCTGTCCTGCCGAATTCCAGTAAAAAGCAGCGCTTTAGAAAAATCACAAACAGCACTACCACAAAAAACCAATCCACCAGCACACCGTAGAAGGAAATTAAATAAAAGAGCGCAGCACAAAAGTGACCATACTTGGTCTTGCGGATATCTTCCCGAAACACTTCCAACGAAATAATGCCAACAAAGAAAAGAATCACCGCTTGATCAGAAAAATAGACGTTTTGATGCCAATACATTGGCGCGCCCATATTGAGCTGTAAACCGATGGGTATCGCCGATAAAGCCGTTGCAAACCATCTTGTAACGCCCAGCTTGCACAATAGGAAATAACAGGTCGTCGCGAGCAGTAAGGTGATCAAAAAGTGATTTAGCAAGTTGTACCGCATAACCATTGTGGCAGACGGTGGGCGGTTGACCAGCTTCGCAATCAAATAGATTGGCAATACAGTGCCTGGCGGGTACGACAGGTAGGCCTTACGACTGTCTAGCGTTGGGAACTCAACCGACGAAGGCTCCTCCAGCATAAGAAAGTCTAAATTGGCGGGACCTTCTCGATACCAGTTTTTGGCGAACTTAACCGTGCTCCCAGTTAACCACTCGTGAATCCCGGTATCTATCGGACCAAACCATTGAGCTCTCTGCTCAACGCTGTGGGCAAACACACCACAGGCCAACGCAAAGACAATAATTAGTGGCGTTAAATTTTTCGATCGCAAATGTGGCTACCACGCATCACTTTGATTCGTGATACTCCATTTCAGTATTAACCGTCCAAATATTCGCTTTATCATTTCGCCCGGAAACAATATTTTTGACGGCTTCCATTGCCGTTAACATTGAATGATCCTGATTGTTATATTTGTGCATGCCGTTACGACCCACCAGAAATAAATTGCTGATCTCATCCAGCGGTCGCTGCAAGGTATCGAACTGATGATATGTTCCAAAGTAAGCCGGATAAGTTTTGGGCACACGGACAACAATGGCGTCAAGCACCCTATCTGAGTCGATAATGTTTATTTTTTCCAATTCTGATATCGCTAATTGTTTAATATCATCATCTGCCATCACCCATAATTCATCACCC
>JABJKL010000095.1 GCA_018660405.1 Pseudomonadota bacterium
ACTAGGTTAATTGGAAATCTCATCCTTGTCATGGTGTTAATATCGGGGGAAAGGTCAATAGCAGACCTCGCCAAAAGCGAGACAATTAACCACGAGCACATCGCTGAAGCGGTGGGTTACCGAGCACTTGATCGGGCTATTTAGATGAAGTGTTGTTAATCGGTAAGCGCCAATTGATATGAAAGCCGACATCCGGAGTGGTTTCGGGGTTAGGGGCGTTCTCGGTGATCGCAAGGTCCAGGTAACCATATTTGTTCAATGAAATGCGCCCGCCGGCGCTTAGTATAAAAGCGGTTTGGTTTAGTTGGTTTAAATTGCTTTGCGAGTACAGTGCGGTGTGCGCATCGAATTGCACACGCAAACCAAGGCGGCTAAATGCTTGCCAATTGAGGCCGACACCCGCATTAAATACCCAATGGTTTTGCTGTTCTGGAAGCAGGTCGCCGGTGCCCAGATAGCTCACACCGCCATGCGCTTGCCAGTGCCAATTTTGTTTCGGGCTGGCGGAATGATAAATTCCCAGGCTGGTATCCCAGGCACCGCTTCCCATGAGCCGGGCGCTGTCACCGGTTGGCAACTTTAACTGTGCTCTCAGGCTGGTTTGGGCTCCGGGGTTGGAGCCGAGTTGTTTGGCGATCAATAAAGACACATCACCCACGCCGGTGCTGGGTTGATCGACTGAAAACTGGCGGACTCCATTACGTTCGTATTGATAGATCAACAGGTTTTGTGCAACACGCTCACGTCCGCGTTGATTAAAGCCAAAGAGGTCATGAAACTCCTCCACCAGGTTGTCCAGCTTGCCACCACCATGATGAATGAGTGGTAGTTCGATTCCGTACTCCCAGCCGTTCGTGGTACCGCGTAAATAGCGCAATCCAAGACGGTTATTTTCGCCGTCGAGTCTGATCATTTCATGCTCGTTTATACGAGCCGTAAAACTGTTGCTGACGTCAAACGAGAAATCCCATTGCGATTCGCCTTGGGGTGTTATGTTCGCTTCCTGGTAACGGGGCAAACCATAAATAATAGCGAGTGGAGATTGGTTCTGTAGTGCAAAAGAGTAGGCACCCGACTGGCCGTTACCTTGAGCATTAGCCGGGGCTACAATGCACAAGGCAAGAATTAAAAAGCAGGCGATGAAAGACTGTAAAGCTATATTCATTTGATGCGAGAATTCGCTACGGTTTAAGCGGGAGGAGTAGTGCTATTTTGTCTTGTGTGGTCAACAATTGGAAGACGTGTCGTTGAATGTTGACGCTTTTATATAACTTACCAGCAGGGGTTTTGAATGTTTAATTACGACGCTGAACTTATGGCCGGGTTTGTGGTGTTCGCAATGGTTACTGCGATTACTCCGGGGCCCAATAATTTCTTGCTGCTTAGTTCTGGTTTGCATTTTGGATGGCGCCGAAGTCTTCCGCATGTGTTCGGCATTATAGTGGGTGTTTCAATCGTCCTTATCGTGATGGGGCTTGGCCTGGGGCAGTACCTGGAGGCAAACCCGGCTGTGCATCAGCTAATTCGATGGCCCGGCGTGGCGGTTATTCTTTACTTTGCGTGGAAAATCATAACGTCCACATCGCTGGAAACCAGTGCCAAAAGGTATCGCCCGTTTACCTTTGTTGAGGCGTGTCTATTCCAGTGGATAAATCCAAAAGCATTGATCATTATGCTTACCATGATTAGCGCTTACACAACTCCTGAGTATTCAGTTTACAGTCAACTGACCGTTATGGTGTTGATAAGCACAGTTGCCGCCACCGTGGCGACGACGAGCTGGGTAATGATCGGTGTAAATTTGCACCAGTTACTTAAAAATCCAAAACACCTAAAGGTGTTTAATATTTGCATGGGTTTGGCGCTGGTAATCGCCGTACTTCCGATCATTCTTAATAACTGATGCTCAAAAAATAAAATAAAGTAAACAATGTGAATCCAAATCCTTTGATCACTCGTCTAACTAAATGTAAGGCGAAAAGTGCCTGCTTTGTTGGTTTTAGATTGAACAGTTTTGGAGATGACACTCGAGCAGCGCTCGGTTATACAATTAGGTTCGTATAGAGAATGCACTCATCAGGAGATTTCAGATATTATGGGTGTGCCTTTGGCAACCGTAACAACACATATCAATCGAGGCCGCAGGCAGCTGTAGCAACTAAATGAAAGCACTGAATATTTTAGAGAGTCTGAAAGCGGGCAATCAGCGGTTTATTGACGGTGATTCCAAAATACAGGCTTTAGCCAGCCCTAAGCGACGCGAGGCGGTGGCAGACAGGCAAAAACCGATTGCTGTCATCCTTGGGTGCTCAGATTCGCGGGTGCCTGCCGAAATCGTGTTTGACCAGGGGTTGGGCGATCTGTTTGTTATTCGGGTTGCGGGCAATATTGTTGCGCCTTCGCAAATTGGTAGCATTGAGTTTGCCATCGAGCAATTTGGTGTTGAGCTGGTGGTGGTGCTCGGGCATAGCAATTGCGGGGCGGTGGAGGTGACGATTGAGGATTTACTCGATTTGAGTGAGAGCAATAGCGAATACCTTGAGGGCATAGTGAGCCGAATCAGGCCTGCGCTTAAACCATTAATCGAAGACCACGTAAAAAACGATGGATCGCTTAAAAATAGAGCAGTCAAGGCGAATATAAATGCGTCGGTCAGGCAGCTCGAACGTGGTTCCGAGATTCTCGCGCGGTTGGTCGCCACGGAGAAGCTGATGATCGTTGGGGCAGAGTATTCGCTGGATACTGGTTTGGTGTCTTTTCTGGATTAATTAACGTTTTCGGAGCAATTACTGCTTTTTTGCGCAATCAATGCACAAGCGCACATGCGGTATCGCAGACAGACGTTCTGCAGCAATCTCCGAGCCGCACTTGGTACAGTCACCATACGTCCCGGAATCGATGCGCGTTAGTGCAAGTTTGATTTCGTTCAGGGTTGTTTTGCCCTCTGCATCCAGCGCTTCCACTACCTGATTATTTTCCACTTCCACGGCTTGCTCAGCAAAATCGGCACTGTAGGGTTCGTCTCGCCGGTACAGGTGTTTGCCGGTTCGTTCCAGCAACCCGGTCAGGCGTTTCTGCTCGGCCTGCAGTTCTAATTTTAACTTGTCAATTAATTCCTTATTCATAGTCATTATTCATTATCATTTAAGCGTGGAGCACTCGTCGTCGGCAATAGGCTACATTATACTATATGGACTTCTTGATGTTCTTGTAAGCGTTCTTTAATTCCTCGCCCAGTAATTCAAGTGCGGAACCGATTTCTTTTGAGCTTTCACCCGTTGCTTCACCCAGGCGTTTACTCATCGCGATAAAGTGTTGCCATTTCTTATCGATTTCTTGCCATTCGTCACGTACTTGAGCTTCAGCGAGATGAATCTGCAGATTTAGCTCATCCCGATCTCTTTTGAGTTGTTTGGTAACGTTTTCGAACCCTTCGTGGATATCTTCCTTTATGTCGTCTATATCTTTGTTCATATCCAGACCCTGCCGTCTAAATGCCTATGATCATTATAGTGTACCGTCAAAATTTGGTATTGACGTACATCAATCAGGAGAACAGTGTCGTTTTGCGCCGTTGAATAAACGGGGTATCCTGTAGTTTATTGTATTGGCTAGCTGTATTGAATTACCCCGCGTGCGATGGAATATAAAGATTATTATCAGATACTGGGTGTTGCCCGCAAAGCAACGCAGGATGAAATCAAGCGTGCGTATCGCAAGCTTGCAAGGAAGTATCACCCGGACGTAAGTAAAGAGTCAGACGCAGAAACGCGTTTCAAGGAAGTGGGTGAGGCCTATGAGGTGCTCAAAGACCCCGAAAAACGAGTCGCGTACGATCAATTAGGTGCCCAGTGGAAGGAGGGGCAAGATTTTCGTCCACCACCCGATTGGAATACCGGATTTGAGTTTCGCGGTGGTGGAGCTACAAATCCAGGCGGTACTGATCACAGTGCTTTTTTTGAGGATTTATTTGGTCACGCTGCTGGCCCGCAGGCGAGATCAGGTTTTCATATGCGCGGGGAGGACCACCACGCCAAGGTGTTAATCGATATTGAAGACAGCTTTAATGGCGCCACACGATCCATCTCTCTACAAGTGCCTGAATTGACCAAGGATGGGCATGTCATCAGTCGGGAACGTACATTGAATGTTCGCATACCCAAGGGTATACGGCCGGGCCAGCAAATTCGTTTACAAGGGCAGGGTGGCGCTGGACCGGGCGGAACCCAATCGGGAGATCTTTATCTGGAGGTGGAATTTCGGCAGCATTCTTTGTATCGCGCTGACGGTTCGGATATCTACCTTGATCTGCCTGTTACACCCTGGGAGGCCGCGCTCGGCTCGAAGGTGAAAGTACCCACGCCGACTGGGTCTGTCGACTTAAAGATTCCGGCTAATTCCAGCCAGGGACGCAAGCTGCGGCTTAAAGGGCGGGGCTTGCCGGGTAAAAAGCCCGGAGACCTTTATGTGGTTTTACAAGTGAGCTTGCCGCCAGCCAACAGTGACGCCGCGAAGAAGCTTTATAAGCAGATGGAAGAACAACTCGCATTTAATCCGCGCGCTAAATTAGGGGTATCTTGATCCCATGAATATAAAAGACAGTTCTGCAATGCCGATTGACATAATAGACGAGCAAACTACTTTTACCTCGGCCGATTTGTGTCGTTCCTGTGCGGTTGAGGTCGAGGTTATCGAGGCTTTGGTAGAGTATGGCGTGCTGGAACCCACGGGCAAGAAGGGACACCACTGGCACTTCTCTTCCAGCAGCCTGCGGCGTACGCGAATCACACTAAGCCTGCAACGTGATCTGGGAGTCAACTTGGCCGGTGCTGCTTTGGCGCTCGATCTACTCGAACAAATTGACGAGCTCAATGCGCGCTTGCGTACCAGAGAACCCAAAACCCGGTTATGACGAACGAACTCTACGAGGGCTGCTCTAAGCGGACTACTTTATGGGGGCTACTCTAAGGAACTGTGGCTGCAAGGAGCTCAGCGGAAGCAATAATCAAAGGCTGCGACAACAGAGTTTTATTAGACCTTAAAGATTAAAGTGTTGTGATTGAAAGGGCCCAATAATCTGGGAGTTTGGGTGAAATGTTTTTTCTAAAAATCTACCTCAATCCCATTTGCCAATGGCTCATCATTAGCATAGAATCTCGCCTCCTGAT
>JABJKL010000002.1 GCA_018660405.1 Pseudomonadota bacterium
CCCAACGTTCGTAAGCACTGTCGTGCGCACCGGTGACTCACCTCCAATGGAGCCAGGCGCAGATTTTTATGACGTAAAAGGTACGCACAAAAACTGGTGGGACTGTGAAACGGGCGTTGCATACCTGGCTTCAAGTATTGACGGCTGGCAAAAATGGCGCAACCTGCAGGCCTTTGATCTAAGCACTCCTGAAACCCCTGTGCATATCCGGGACTTCAATCTTGTCGGTACCGAACCCACAGCAACGATACCCGCCGTTGAGGCTCCCGGTGGTTACTCGGGTTTACACCAAACAACCATACTGGGTGACCGAATCTACTTGGCTTACGGCATGGACAGCGATGGTGTGATACAGATTCTGGACAGAGATAAATTTCTGAATGGCAACCCAGACGTTGAAGATCCGTTTGCACCGACTCCAGAGAATCTACTTTACCCGGAGATTGCCCGGATCGATATGCCGAGCTATTGGGGTGGCCATTCGATTTACCCTATTCTGAACATGCCGATTGCGGACTATTCTGACGACCGCGATCAAAGCGTACGCGATATTCTGGTGGTCGTCTCGGAAGTCACTGCCAATGAATGCCAAAGCGCCCGACACGCCACATTTTTCCTGGATATCACAGAAGAAGACAAGCCATTCGGCATATCGTCGTTTCAAGTACCCGAGGAACCGGGTGATTTCTGCAACCAAGGTGGGCGATTCGGACCCCATGCGTCGAACGACTCCATGTTATCGCCATATTACGGAAAAATTTTGTTCCTGTCGTACTTCAACGCGGGCGTACGGGCTGTTGATATCCGAAACCCGTTTCAACCGACCGAGATTGGCCATTACATACCTGCCGTGACCGAGAACACTGATCAGCGCTGCACAGAAGTTAATGGCGAGCAGCGTTGCAAAACAGCGATTCAAACAAACAACGTCAACTATGATGAGCGAGGCTACATCTACGCCCTGGACCGAGCCAACACGGGCCTTCATATATTGCGGCTGGCAGGACCTGCCAGCGAGATCGTAGAGACAGAAACAAGCCCCTAGACCGGTCATGTAGTCACAGCCATTTTCTTTCGAGAACGGTAAATCAACATTGTGGGGGCAATCGAATGAATGATATTCGGGTGCCTAGCAAGTATGGTTTCTCGCAAGTTGTGAGGGTTTACATTGACTACAAAAAGCATCTTCGAAGAAAACCCAAAGAAAACGATTGGCATAATCATTGTCATCATTTTTTTACTGGTTGATATTTCTTTTGCCATTACCTATAGGCTGTATTTTGGACATAACTTCCATGACAACAAACTATACGAGCAACAGCAATTGGAGCACTCGTACCGGATCAAGTCAGATATTTATCATCATGACCTGCAGAAAAATATCGATAACCATGCTCCGGCCTGGGGCGGCATTGAGTACAAAATTACTACCGATTCCCTGGGGTTTAAAACGCAAAAACCCGGCAACACAGCGATCGTCACAGACAAATATCGGATAGTATTTATTGGGGATTCGTTCACGGAAGGCGTTGGTGTAATGTACGAGCGAACGTTTGTGGGTCAAATCGCCAAGGTTTTATCTGATCGAAATATCGACGTGTTAAATGCTGCGGTCATGCCGTACTCACCCATTGTTTACTACAACAAAATAAAGTACCTGCTTTTAGAGGTCGGCCTAAAGTTCGATGAACTCGTTGTTTTCATAGATATTTCAGATGTACTGGACGAAGTGAACCGTTATACGGAGCCGACAGGAATTGCCACGGAGCGCCGTGAAAGCGCTTTGGATGATAAAGGCGAAAAAGATAGCGCCTCCAACGTGGTGCAGGAATCGAATACGATATCGATGGCTTCTGTTAAGTCTTTTCTTCCAGATAACTCTATTTTTATCTACGAATTGGCAAACATAATTTACGATCACTTCAAGGTTAGAAGAGATGGTTACAATCTCGGTATGAGACAAAGCATGTGGACAATAGATGACAAAATCTACCAGGAATATGGAGAGCTGGGCCTTATCAGGGCTACTCATCATATGAACTTGCTTTACAACTTGTTGGAAGAAAATGATGTGAAATTGACCGTTGCTGTTTATCCCTGGCCGGATCAGATCGTCAACAACGATTTGAATTCAATACAGGTTAAGCATTGGCAAGCTTGGGCAGAAGAAAAAGATGTCGAATTTTTGAATTACTTCCCCTTGTTTATAAAGGACGCTTGTGATGAAACGTGCCGCTATCAAGTGATAGAAGACTATTACATAAAAGGAGATACACACTGGAACGCCAACGGCCATAAATTGATCTCCGATGAGTTTCTATCGACCGTATCGACGCCAAATTAACAAAAGAGCGGTTCCTGCCAAATTTTCCCTGCACCAACGAGCAGCCACAGGATCCGAAGGGCCTGCGTGTCAGTGCAACCGGTACAGTGTGCTTAGGAAGGGCGAAGCCCCACCTTCGCGATGGGGGGCTCGCTCATGCAAAGGTCTGATCATAACTACGAATTAATCCGCGAAACAACGACCGCGATATTTTTATTCATTCTGCTAAAATGGTGCGTTGTTGGGATTTAAAACCTTCTGCGGGGTAACCCCTCGGATTACCGTTGATTCCGTAACACCCGCCAGTTTCACTACATCAACTTCAGTTAACTACTTTTTGGGAGCACAAAAATGAACAAGAGAACTTCACTGCTTACTATTGCCCTCGTAGCTGTTTTATCTGCGCCCTTTTTATTAACCCCTGGGGCAATGGCGCAAGACAACGCGATGAGCTTTTTCATCACCAGCGCAGGCTCCGGTGACGGCGCCAACCTTGGCGGTATCGAGGGCGCAGATGCACACTGTCAGGGGCTGGCTGAAGCAGCCGGTGCTGGCGGTACCTGGGCGGCTTATTTAAGTACTACCGGTGACAACGGCGGTAATGCACGCGACCGTATCGGCAGCGGCCCCTGGTACAACGCCAACGGCGTACTTATCGCAAATGATGTAGATGACTTGCACAGCGACAATGTTCAAACCAGCAAGGAAAATTCGCTGAATGAGAGTGGAGCTGTTGTAAACGGTCGTGGGGACGAACCGAATATGCACGACATCATGACAGGTTCAATGATGGATGGTATGGCTTCTGCAGCAGGCGGTGATAGCACATGCGCAAACTACACAGGCAATGGTGAGGGCAGTGTGCTCGTCGGACATCATGACCGTCAAGGTGGTGGCGATAACCCGAGCTCCTGGAACTCGGCACACGGGTCTCGTGGCTGTAGTCAGGAAGACCTGCAAGGTACCGGTGGCAACGGCTTATTTTACTGTTTTGCGACTGACTAGAAAACCTTGAAGTATCAAAAAAGGGACAGCCATTGGCTGTCCCTTTTTTATGGTGTTTTTAGGCTGTTTAAAACCGAAATGTGTGGGCGATTTTGACGGTTGCCGATTGACCAATCTGTGAAAACCCCGTTTCTTCTCTGTCTAGTTCGCCCCTATCAAGCCAACCCCCGTTATAGATGATATAGAATTCCGAACCTGCTCTGGGTATCCATTGCAATCGACTGTTGATCCCCAGCGAGTCTGACTGGTTGTCGTACTGGGCGGTCGTGATCCATGCCCACTCCGGATTGAATGCAATGTCTGTGCGCAACCTGAGCAGCTGTGTCTCGAACTCTCCCTGGGGCAGGTCTATATCGTTGTACTCGTATTCAAGCTCAGCAGCAAAATACTTGTTGGGCCGCCAGCTCAACGCGATGTTCACAGTTTTTCGATCCCCACTGAAAAACCCACCATCCTCCAGATGCAAAGTTAAACTCCACTGACGTTGGTTTCCAGTTGACACCTCTGCGCCGTAGCTTTGGTAATTATAGTCCCCTACCGGAATGATAATGCCATCGGCAATATCGAAAGGCCTTGTTAGCACTTCCCGGAAGTCATTATAGAGTAAAAACACATTGTCACCGAATTGGTTCTCCACCTTGGCGAGACTGAATTTCAGAGATTCGGACTCCAAATTGCCTTGTGAATCTGTTACACGAACCCCTGCAATAAAGTTTTCGATGGATCGAAGCCGGGATCCCCCGCGGAATCTCTTGGTATGGCCGACTGTCAGTTCACTTTGTTTTATACCGGTCCGATTCACGAAGCCTAGTGCAGGAAAGAAATTTTCCTCTATTTCGGTGTATTGTATCCTGGCCTTGAACCCCACCTGATTCGGAGACAACAACCTCACACCCCAGGCGGAATCGTTCCCTGCAAGGCCATCCGTGTCGGTTTGTTGGTACCACGCCTGGCCTACAATGGTTACATTGTCAAAACTCTGCGTATTCAGATAATTAAAATCGACACCCACCAGGCTGTTGTCCTGGTCGCTGGTGGGGTTTCCATAAGTCGCTATGGCGCCAATAGTGGATTGCTCTAAAACATTGGCCGATACTCTGCCGACAAATAGCTCGCTGTCATCGATTAACTGCCCACCCTCAGGCACCAAGCCCGCATTACCCGACTGCTTTACGGCCAGCGCGCCGACGTTCCAGCGGCCGACCCTGCCGGTTAATTTGCCACCGGCGTCGATGTCCAATTGCTGGCCACCAGGGCCGATGCCGATTCGTCTTGAGAAGAAGGGGCGGGCGTTTCGATCCAGGCCGCCAAATTCAAAGATATCGGCTTCCTGAAGGAAAAATCTTCGTTGTTCGGGGAAGAACAAGTTAAAACGCGTGAGTTGTACTTGTCGGGAATCGACGTTTGTTGATGAAAAGTCGCTGTTGAAGGTTAGCGCCCCGGTTAGATTTGGGGTGAACTTGTAAAAAGCATCCAAAGTGGGTTCAAAATTGGTCTCGCTGGAATCAGGTTCGTTGGGATCAAGGCCGTATGCACGACTTTCACTGATGCTGACCCCTGGGATCAAGTCCAGACCCAAGCCTTGCTTGAGATCAGTAAATCCTGCGGCCGTTCCAAAATTACTTGGATTAGTGCTTCGGTTGTACGAAGTCCACGCAATGTTCTCGGATTTACCCTTGATGATCCGGGAAAAGCTAATCCCCCAACTGCTCGAATTCGGATCAAACGAAATAGTCTTGAAGGGTATGGCAATTTCACCAAACCAGCCGTAGTCTGTGAATTGGGCTCCGGAATTCCAAATTCCAGTCCAGTCCCAATTCAAACTTCTTATATTTTCGGAAATAGATTCGGAGCGCATACCATTGGGGTTGATCTGAAAAAGGTATCCGTTTCGGCCATCGTTAAAGGGATTGATATGGATACGTAGCCTGTCATCAGATTGCAGATCGACTCCCTGAATCAGCTTGTTGGCAACGATTATGTCTGGATCGCTGTGGTACATCATTGCAGAGATGTACAGAAAATTGTCGTCATATAGCGCCCGAATAACCGTTTTTTCAGAGGGTTCCGCATACTCGATGGGGTCCAACTGGTGCAGGTCATCAACTATAGCGGCGGTGCTCCATATTGCGTCCATCACACCATCAATGATCGGTGGCGTAACAGTTCTGACCATCTGAAAGACCTTGTTTTGGCCTGATTGGTTTTGACTTGCCTGGGTGCCGATACCCGAATTATCCTGCGCTGCAGACAGGCCACAGAAACCGAGCAATACGGTGGCGACAAGCAAAGGTAATGTCAGACTATTTTTCATTCTTCTCGTCAACAGACACTTCATAAGGGCTAGCTATTACCCGCAAGCTTCACCTAGAACCGAAACGTATGCGAGATCTTAACGGTCGCGGATTCGCCTACCTGGGAGAAACCTGTTTCATCCCGGTCGAGCCAACCACCGTTATAGATAATATAGAACTCCGAACCTGCTCTGGGTATCCACTGTAATCGGCTGTTGATACCCAAAGAGTCTGATTGGTTATCGTATTGGGCAGTGGTGATCCAGGCCCATTCCGGGTTGAACGCAATATCTGTGCGTAGCCTGAGCAGCTGCGTATTAAACTTCCCTTGCGGTAAATCGATCTTGTTATATTCGTACTCGAACACACCCGTAAAATATTTGCTAGGTTGCCAGTCAAACCGCAGGTTCGCAGTTTTTCGATCGCCGTTAAAGAAGCCACCATCCTCCAGATGCAATGTTACGATCAGCGGACGGCGGCCTCCGGTTGATACCTCTGCGCCATAGCGCTGGTAAGAATAATCCCCTATTGGAACCGCGACGCCATCGACAATATTGAAAGGCCTTGTTAACACTTCGCGGACATCATTAAACATTAATAGGGCTTGATCACCGAACTGGTTTTGAATTTGCGCGAGTTCTAATTCCAGGGCCTCAGACTCAACATTTCCTTCTGAATC
>JABJKL010000001.1 GCA_018660405.1 Pseudomonadota bacterium
ATAATTATGAACTGAGTTGCAATCAGGGAATGCCCGATACAATGTTTGATCGAGTCGCACCGATGGAAGTAATCGATCAGGGTGATCGCATTCTGATTCATCTTCAAGAATATGACGTCGAGCGATTGATCTACATGAGTGCGGAGCATGAGCAGATGGATGCGAGGTTGTCGCCACTGGGTTATTCAAAGGGGCATTGGGAAGGCGACACACTGGTTGTAAATACGACCCGTGTGAGTTGGGATTACTACGATGAGGTTGGCATTCCCCAGTCTGAGCAAGTGAGCTTTAATGAGCGATTCTCAGTTTCCGACGATGGAAATATGCTGAATTATTTGATCACGATCAACGATCCGGTTGTGTTTAGCGAGCCTTATGTGCGCAAATCGTCCCGAAAGTGGGAACCCGGTCGTGAAGTTGAAGACTACAATTGCACGCCGCAGTGGGAAGGGGCAGAAAGTGGCCTATAGAAGGTAAAACAGCTTCCACCATCTCTTGGGTATAAACACGCTTACGGGTTTACTCCATAAGAATATCTATTACATAGGCGCTAACATCACGAATCTGCTGTGTGGTCAGAATCTGCTCAAATTTGGGCATCGTGGTTCCCCCGCGCTGTACAACTGTTGCAATATCTGTAGCGCTAATATCGGATGCAAGCGCAGGGGCGGTTTGGCCACCATCGGCGTTCTGACCATGGCAGAACTGACAGGTAGACTCGTACACAATACGTCCGGCCTCGATGCTGGGCGGTAATTCCCCTGAGTGATCAGGTTCAGCAACAGTGATTATCGAGTCTGCTGGATCACTCTCATCAACGGTGCCGTTTAATCCAAATAACCATAGATTATCGCCACGCGGGCTGGCGGCAAAAACGTTACCTGCGGCGTATGCAACTACATAGTCTTCGCCATTATGTTCGAACAAGCTGACGGTAGAATTCATGCCTGCGCCCGTTTGAAACTCCCATAAAAGGTTTCCGTTCTCGGTGTCCATGGCGGTCAGGCGGCCATCGTTACGCCCAACGAAGAGCAAGTTGCCCGCAGTATTGATCGATCCGCTGTAACAACGATCCGGCCAGGCTTGTTGCCAGATCAATCGATTGGTATGCATATCCAAGGCAGCAAAAATACCCGACGGCGGCAAAGGGGTGTGTCCAAAAGGTCCTCCCGTATAAAAATCTCCTGCATTTTCCGGCTCCGGCATTCCTTCGCCCAATTCATCCGCGGTAAATGCTCCATCCCGGTCAGTCACGCAAACATACAAGGCGCCACTACGAGGATCATACGAACTGGGTGGCCAGTTGGTTGCGCCAGCCGGTCCAGGTGCGACCAAAATGCTTTCGGTCCAGAACGGCGTGTAAACCCGACCATTGTTGACGAGTTGAAACCCTTGCGGCGGAATCGATACTTCCTGCGGTGCGAGAGCATCGCCGACCGGAATGGGTTGGGTCAACGCCGTTAACTGGCGCGACTCCTGGGGGACTTCGGTTTCTACGATATCGAGCAACGGTTCGCCAGTTTCACGATCAAGAATATAGGCCCAAGCGTTTTTATTGGTACTTACAACCGCTTTTCTCATTTGACCGTCAATCTCCATATCAAATAAAACAACCGGAGTTGCCGAATCGTAATCCCAGAGATCGTGGTGAACCTGCTGGAAATGCCAGCGATACTCGCCAGTCATCACGTCAAGCGCCAATACCGATGCTGTAAACAGATTGTTGCCGGGGCGCACAGACCCATTAAAATCTGGCCCGGGGTTGCCGGTTGAAAAATAAATCATGCCAAGTTCGGGATCAATGGCCGGTGTTTGCCATACCGTCCCGCCTCCAAATTTCCATACCTCGTTTTCTTGCGACCAGGTGTCGTGCCCGAATTCACCGGGTCCGGGAATGGTATAGAAGGTCCAAACCAGCGATCCGTCAGAAACATCGTATGCTTTTACCCGGCCGCGCGTGGCAAACTCTGCTCCGGCAAAACCTGTAATCACCAGTCCGTTGTAGTACAACGGGGCGCTGGTAATGGAATATCCATCTTGCCAGCGCTCGGCTTGCGTAGCCCATATCACTTCGCCACTGGTTTGGTCCAGAGCAAGCAGTTTTCCATCCAGTTGGCCGACGAATATTTTCCCGTCACCCATTCCGACACCACGGCTGGTCCAGCCGCAGCACACCGTGTTGATTTCCGATTCCAGATTAGCTTCGTATTTCCACAGGTGTTCACCTGTTTCTACGCTCACTGCAAAGACATCATTTGCGCCAGTGACGACATAGATAACACCTTCGTAAACGATCGGTTGGGCCTCTCCGGAATACTTCTGTTCCAACCCTGAACCGAGATTGATATGCCACACACCCTTTAATTCCGAGACATTATCGCGATTGATGCGATCTCGCGGTGAATAACGCTGGTTGTAGAGATTGCCGCCATTGGTCAACCAGTTCGAATCTGGGTGCGCCATCAAGGTGTTACTATCAAAAGCGGGTGAAACGCCAGTCTCTTGTGATTGTGCCGTCGCGGGGCCAATTAGTGGCACGACCAATACAAGTGCAGTGAAAACGTTTCTCAATTTGTAATTATTAAACATCTTTTTCCCCTGGCTTTTAATGCAACGGTGATTACCCTGTATTTTGATTTTTCAGTGTGGGTGGGGCTATAGTTAAACTTTAATATTTACTCAAGGCAAGTAGTAGTATTCGTCCATTGGGGATCCGGAATGCTCATTGGTTTTTTGTAGGCAGATAGGGCTCGACCCAAAGCGGCCGGTGAGGTAGAGTTTTTTCAATGCTTACCTTCGCTTATTAAGCGCATATTATGTTAGTGCGTGTAACTCAGTTTGGAGCAAGAGCAATGCAGAACGTTAAAATACTCAGAGATCGGATAGTTTTCATTTATCCGTGCGCAATGATGAGCTCAACTGAGTTATAAATGTAATTCTGTTTCGTTGGTTCGAACGAATACAATGAACGTTGCGCCCATAACAATCTACAGGGGGAACATAATGATAAATACCAAAAGCACTTTAGTCTTCGCTTTAATGATTAGTTTTTTAAGTCTGCTGGCTTGTTCTGACTCGAATACAGAGGCCACCGCACCTGAAGCAGGCGCCATGCCTGCTACGGAATCTTCTGGGCCTTATTCGAACAATACACTGGATCTATTGATGCAACGTTCTGCTTCGAGAGTGCCGGAAGGCGCCACTGCCCCGGGTTTTGCGGTTGATCCTAACTGGCCCAAACCCCTACCGAATAACTGGCTTATCGGGCAGGTTGGCGGTCTTACCGTCGATTCTCACGATAACATTTGGGTTTACCACCGACCAAGGTCGCTGGACGCAAGTTCTGTTCGTGGTCTTGGCGTAGCAGGTACCGACGCCGACGGTAATCCTGTAGATGGGTTGGGTAATTCAAGAGTTTTGGCAGACCAGATTGCGGGTTGCTGCACGGTCGCGCCTTCGGTGCTTAAATTTGACCGCGATGGTAATTTGCTAGACGCCTGGGGCGGGCCGCAGGACCCCGGATTTCTGGAAAATAATTGTCGCGAGGAAGATGGTTGTTTTTGGCCGGGGCGCGAGCATGGTATCTATGTTGACCATAATGACTTTATTTATATCTCCGGCAATGGAACCAATTTTACCGGCCAGTTTCCGTGGGCAGCGACCTATGGCGATGATTCGCATATCCTTAAATTCACCGCAGACGGTGAGTTTATCTACCAGATCGGCCATGCTGGAATGGAAGGGCCGGACAGCGAAAATATAAACGGCGGCCCGAATGGCACGCCGCAACCTTATCTGGTTGCCGACATGAGTGTAGACCCTGAAACCAACCGGATGTACGTCGCAGACGGTTATGGTAATCGCCGTGTTCTAATTGTTGATGCCGAGAACGGCCAATACATTGGTCATTTTGGAGCGTATGGACAGAATCCGGTGGACGACCCGGAAGGGACTGATATAGACCCCTATAACGCGGGCCCCTGGATCGCAGATTATCAGGCAGGTAATATGAAACCTATGTTTTACCGCAGTCCATTGCATTGTGCCGAGATAAGCCAAGATGGGCTACTTTATGCCTGTGATCGCAGCAATAATCGCATTCAGGTCTTTGAAGCGAGCGAAGTGGGTAACGGGGAGTGCGCTAATCCTAATGCCGAACCCGGGGTCTGCGGTTTTGTCAAAGATATTCCCATTGCGCCTTATACCGCGAGCGGTACGGCTGTAACTGCCGCATTTTCAACAGACTCTGATCAGAGTTGCCTGTATGTAGGAGATCTTGCGAATGGGGTTTTCTACGTTGTGAACCGCGAAAACGGTACCGAGCTGGACCGCATTGGCAGGCGTGGCAGACAAGTAGGGGAATTTCACTGGATTCACATTTTGGGCGTTGATTCCGATGGTAATGTCTATACCGGCGAAGTCGATAATGGGCCTCGAATTCAGAAGTTCGCTCGTTATGGGTCTGCGTCATGTGGCGGTATGGGCTATGAGGACATTGGCTCCTATGAGCGAAATCGATAATCATTTTACCTAATCAAATTAAAGCAAATGAGGAAGATATGAAAATAGCGTTAATGTTTGTAACGGTCGCAGCCTTTATCGGAGCGACAAATCCCGGGTTTGCTCAAGACGACGCAAACCTGCCAGTGCCCAACGTTGGAGTGGAACTTGAGGTTCCCGGGGCAGTCGGGATGCCGAATCCAGATCTAAACTACAAAGTTGTGTTCGATATCGTTGCGGCGGCTTCGCAAGCAGATGAAGTCAATCCAGGTTTGATTGGCGTGGGACAGTTCCTGAACACGCTCGCTAAGCAAGGCGTGCCAGCCGAGCATCGGCAAATAGCAATTGTGCTGCATCGGGATGCTACTGAAGTCATTCTAAACAACGAGGCTCACCAGGCACGCAATGATGGTCATGATAATCCTAATTTGAAGCTTCTTCAGGACCTGAAAAAAGCTGGCGTGGATATTCGGCAGTGCGGGCAAGCGGTGGTTATCAAGAAAATTGATCCATCAAACATTGTTCCCGAAGTGCAACTGGATTACTGGGCGTTAACCACCTTGCTGGAATTTCAGCTTGACGGTTATGTAAAAGTGGGCGGTTAACCCTAAATTGAAGGAGCACTAGATAATATGAGCCGCTACTCCAAAACTTTAGGTTTATTGGGCATTTTGTCGTTGGGCCTGCTCGGTGCCTGCAGTGATCAAGCGACAGAAAGGCAATACGTCATTAAGTTTAGTCACGTAGTAGCCGCGAACACGCCCAAAGGCCTGGCCGCAGAATTATTCAAAGAGCTAGTGGAACAACGCCTAAATGGAAGAGTCGTTACGGAAATTTATCCGTCGGGCCAATTAATGAGCGATGACGATTCATTGGAGGCTTTGGCGTTCAATGAAATTCAAATGACCGCAGTGTCATTGTCTAAATACAATCGCTTTACTAAAAAGTTGCAGATCTTTGATTTGCCCTTTCTGTTCAATGATATGGAAGCTGTTGGGCGTTTTGTAAATACACCTGAAGGTCAAAACTTGCTAACAGTGCTGGAAGACAAGGGGCTTATGGGCTTGGGATTTTGGCCCAATGGGCTTAAACAACTGAGTGCAAATAGCCCTTTGCTAGTACCACCCGACGCCAAAGGCGTTAAATTTCGCATTCAGGAATCCGATGTGTTGGAAGCTCAATTCCTGGCTTTGGATTCTAATCCACAAAAATTGGCCTTTGGTGAGGTCTATCAGGCGCTTCAAGTCGGCACTATCGATGGGCAGGACAACACCTGGTCGAACATTTATAACGAAAGATTTTACGAGGTTCAGGAATACATCACCGAAACCAATCATAACTTGCTGGCTTACATCTGGATGGTAAATACCGAGTTTTGGCATGGGCTGCCCCCAGAGATACAAAGTGAACTGCGCCTGATCGTGGATGAGGTGAATGCTGCGATAATGACAATGGCGGTCGAATTAAATGCCGGTGATCGAGCAAAAATTCTTCAAGACCACCCTGATAAAATTATTAGTCTTACTCCCGAACAGTTAGAACAATGGCGTGTCGCAATGCGGCCAGTGTGGGATCGGTTCCGCGAAGAGATTGGTGAAGAAGTGGTTCAGGCGGCGTTGGACTCGAATAAACCTTAAGCACTAGCCCCATAAGCCAATACACAGGAGAGTGATTTTGTCACGCTGGAATAAAATAGAAGAAATTCTTATAGGCAGCCTGTTGGCCATAATGGTCATCATTACCTGCCTGCAAGTCGTTTTGCGTTACGTGTTTGATAGCGGCATCGTATGGGGGCTGGAAGCGACTTCTTACGCGTTTTTATGGATGGTGTTATTAGGGCTTTCTTATGGCGTTCGCACAAATTCTCATATTGCCGTTGATTTGATCTTGAATTGGCTGCCAAGCCGATCGCGTCGTTTGCTTTTATTGCTATCCGTTTCGCTTGGCTTGATTTACACGCTAAGCATGTTGTACGGCACGTATGTTTATATTGAAAGATTGCATTTTCTGGAAATATACGCGCAGAACATTTCGGTGCCCAAATGGATGTTGTCCGCGGCCCTGCCGGTTGGATTCTTGTTGTTATTGTTGCGGCTGCTGGAATTAGCCATACAGATTTATTCAGGTGAAAAAGACTCCCTGGGCGTCAGTAACGAAAGGGTTTCATTGACTGGAGCTGAAGAGACTGGTGATAAAGAGACCGGGGCTGACAAGGCTGGAGCTAGAGAGTGACTGCGCTCGTTTTAATAGGCGGTCTGTTTATATTTCTGCTCGCCGGGGTGCCCGTAGCCATGTCTCTGGGCCTGTCCAGTGCCATTGTTATGGTGCTAATGACCGATCAGTCGATGATGTCGCTGGCATTGAAATTTGCTCACACCATGAAGGTCTATCCCTTGCTAGCCATTCCGTTTTTTATATTGGCAGGCACTTTGATGAGCACTGGCGGTGTAGCCAAACGCATGATTACATTTGCAATTGCGAGTGTCGGTCATTTTCGGGGCGGGTTGGCTATGGCCTCGGTGTTGGCTTGCATGCTATTCGCCGCAGTATCGGGGTCATCGCCTGCCACGGTGCTGGCGATTGGCCCGATTGTGATTGGTGCGATGATCAAGTCAGGCTACAGCAAAAAATTCGCCGCAGGGGTGATCTGTAACGCGGGTACGCTGGGCATTTTGATTCCGCCATCTATCGTGATGGTGGTTTATGCGTCGGTCACACAAACATCGGTTGGCAAGTTATTTATGGCCGGTGTCATTCCCGGGCTTTTACTTACCCTCATGATGATGCTGGCGATTTATTTCGTGACCCGAAATATGGATATCGAATATTCGCCCAAGGCAAGTTTCAAAGAAGTATTGCGAAGCGGCAGGGAGGCGCTTTGGGGCTTGATGTTGGTAATCATTATTATGGGCGGAATATACGCCGGTGTTTTTACCCCCACAGAAGCAGCAGCCGTCGCCGCGGTTTATGCGTTTATCGTGGTGGTGTTTATTTATAAAGATTTGAAGCTTGCAGAAATTCCCAAGGTGCTTACAGAAAGCGCAAAATTAACCGTCACCTTGATGTTTATTATTGCCAACGCGTATGTGTTTGCCTTTGTTCTCACCACCGAGCAAATTCCGCAGTCCGCGGCCGAAGTCATTTTAAGCTCAGGCCTAAGCCCCTGGATGTTTTTATTGGTGGTGAATTTATTATTGCTGGTGGCCGGCAATTTTATAGACCCCACCTCGGTAATATTAATCGTGGTGCCCATTATTTTCCCAATTGCCATGAAGCTGGGCATTGACCCGATACACCTGGGGATTATTTTGGTGATCAATATGGAAATCGGTTTGGTCACCCCCCCGGTGGGGCTGAACTTGTTTGTTACCTCGGGCGTTACCGGCTTAACACTGGTAGAAATGATTCATGCGGCTTTGCCGTGGCTATTATTGTTGTTAACGGCGCTAATGCTGATTACCTATGTGCCGATCATTTCCACGTTCTTGCCGGACCTGATGTTTGATTGAGCTCGGTAGATTATTCTACCGGGCGTTTATCACTGTTATCACCGTCAATCTTACCGGCATGGATTTGCCAAATACCAGAATGACACGCCGTAAATCCGTCCATGGAGGCTCAACGCCAGCTCCCTGCTGGCGATGGTCATGCTGGTATCCGCCAAATCCACGTCCAAACTGTGGGTTCTTATTGCTTATTCAGAAAGCCGATCAGTATCGAATTAAACTCATCGCGTTTTTGGATATTGGGCAGGTGAGCCGATTCCTTGATGATCACCAATTCTGAGCCGTCGATTCCTTCATGAAGTACCTTTGCCGACGAAACCGGGCAGGCCGGGTCGCTTTCGCCGACGATAACAATGGTCGGTGTTTTGATCTGATCTAATAAATCGCACTGGCGCATGTCGCGAATGGCTTCGGCGCAGCGAATATAGCCGGTAACATTGGATGCGTTGATCATTGTACGGACGAGATTAATTTCTTCCGGGTTTGAATCATGGTAGGGCGCTGTAAACCAGCGTCCCAGTGTTGCGTCGGCAAGGGCCTCGGTTCCGCCACTACGGGCATCAGCTATTCGATCATTCCACAGTTTTTCGGTTGGCATCACGCAGGCAGTGTCACATAGCGCAAGAGATAGTACGCGATCTGGATAATTAACCCCCAGCAACTGAGCGGAAAACCCGCCCATGGAAAGCCCTACAAAATGAACTTGCTCGATATTTAATGCATCCAATAGCCCTACTACGTCGTCTGTTAACAGGCTTATAGAGTAGGGGGTATCCGGTGCATCAGTACCGCCATGACCACGCTGGTCGTAACGCAGTAAGCGAAAGCCTGCGCCGGTGATTGTCTCAACCTGATCGTCCCACATGGTGTAGTTGCTGATCAGGCTATTGCTGAGCATGACGATCGGGCCATCTTCCGGGCCGTCAAATCGATAGTTGATGGATATTCCGTTGGCTTTAATGGTGGATGACATTGTTAAGTTTTACTCAGTAATGGTGAGAATAGCGTGACTCAAGCTGTGCATAATAAAGTCTAGTTTGTCCGCGGGAGCTATTTGACCTTTCCCCCGATATTAACACCATGACAAGGATGAGATTTCCAATTAACCTAGTATTTAGGAGATCTCAACATGAAG
>JABJKL010000029.1 GCA_018660405.1 Pseudomonadota bacterium
ACTAGTGCTGACGGGGTACATACGGCTACACCCGCTCAGACGAAACGGCAAAGGTCGCAGTACTCCTGCACTACATCAATAAAGATGGTCGGGAACGTGTCCGGTCCAAATCGCTCAAGATAGGGTCGCTCGGGGTGGCAGAGCGAACCACGGTCAGTTTTAAATATGACTTAGGCGACAGCGATGAATTCCGCGACA
This sequence comes from Pseudomonadota bacterium, assembly GCA_018660405.1. Taxonomy (GTDB): domain Bacteria; phylum Pseudomonadota; class Gammaproteobacteria; order Arenicellales; family Arenicellaceae; genus UBA10349. Next base: position 199 of record JABJKL010000029.1, read on the forward strand.
TCAACGAGGGCAGGCTAAACATCATCAGCCCGCGCGACATCAATACGAACAAACACGTGAGGGAATTCCGGCTGCAATAGCCGGGAGATGAACTCCAGAGGCTTTGCCGCACTAATTTAGCCACACTTAACGACTCTCGCTTAAGGGCTTGGGCCTTACCCAAACCCAACTCGCCAAAACCAAAGCCCCGAAGACGGTGTAAATGACTATGAACACCCAATCGGGAGCCTGATAATACAACAGTGCATCTAACCAGTGGGCGATGAACGTACCGGCATAGACAATATCGCCCCCTTTTGCGCGCAGCGCCATCTCCCAGGTGGTGAGTGGGCAAATAATTCCCAGCCACGCTTGTACGACGACGATGGCGATGCCAACAAGGTGTGCCAGGCGGAACCAGAAGTTATGTACCCACTCCCACGAAAGCGCCTTACCCACAAAAATCAGCAGCAAACCCAACACAACAAAAGCTACGAACAGGGTGTGCAGCAATAGAATCAGGTCCGCTGCCAGTACGTATAAGAATTCCGTTTGCATAATTTATTAATATGAGTGCGCGCTTGTTGATAACTGAGAGTTAAGAACTATGCCAGCCTAAAACGAATGCGGCGACAGAATCAACAAAATGTGTGATTACATTTGTACTCACTTTGATCATAATACGCAGCCCCCGAGCTTCGCCTCTTCTTCAGCCCGTATCTTCATAGTAAAACTGTGTCCAGACTAGAATTTACCGTCCTCACCGCCATCCTTATGTCTATGGTGGCCCTTAGTATTGATGCGCTATTGCCTGCATTAGGGTTCATTTCCCAGGACCTGGCCATTCAAGACGCCAACCAAACACAATTTGTTATCGGCGTTTTATTTTTAGGTATGGCGCTGGGCCAGCTGGTTTGCGGGCCGCTATCGGATGCATTGGGTCGTAAACCGGTATTGTATGGGAGCCTGGGCGTTTACCTTGTTGGCAGCTGCGTCGGCTTTGTTGCAAACGATCTGGCTGGTTTGCTGACTGGCCGCTTTATTCAGGGTTTGGGCGTTGCGGGGCCTTATATTTCTGCGATTTCACTGGTGCGCGATCAATACAAGGGCCGCGGTATGGCCCGGATAATGTCGCTGGTTATGATGATTTTTGTCATGGTGCCCGCCATTGCACCGGCACTGGGGCAAGCGGTTCTTTTTATTACGTCCTGGCATGGGATATTTATTCTGTATTTTGTTTATGCGTTGATTGTTCTGCTATGGGTGTTTCTCCGCCTGGCCGAAACGCTGCCTGCCGAAAAACGTATTCCATTTACCCGCGACGGTCTTATTGCGGGCTTCAAGGAAGTGTTAAGCAACCGCTTTACTACCAGCCTGATCATCTGTATCGGTTTGTCTTCCGGTAGCTTTATCGGATATTTGACCTCTTCCCAACAAATTATTCAGGTGCAGTTTGATACCGGCAGGATGTTCAGCGTTTACTTTGGAATATTGGCGTTGGTTTTAGGCGTGTCTTCTTTGCTCAACTCCCGGTTTGTTGAGCGCCTGGGCATGCATTACATCGCCAGCCGGGCGTTTGCCGTTAATGTCGCGGCCTCATTGGTATTCATCGTGGTTCAATGGATGGTGGTCGATGTTGAGCTGTGGATGTTTATGTTCTACGTCGGCATTCTATTCTTTTGTTTTGGCTTGCTGTTTGGCAACCTGAACGCCATGGCGATGGAACCGATGGGACATGTAGCCGGAATCGCAGCGGCCATCATCGGTTCGGTATCCTCTATTATGTCCCTGTCGATTGGTACCACCATCGGCCAGCTTTACGACGGCACGGTGATGCCGATTACCGGTGGTTTTTTGATCACCAGTGGCCTGGCCCTTGCGCTACTGCATCGTAGCCAGCGGTACAAAGAAGTAGAGATACAAACCGCAGATTAATATTTGTTGATTTGTACTGTTATGCCCGAGGGTATACTCTGGCCGTAATGGTGGTTCCCGCAATAGTCATTTGGAGTATCGACTTATGAGTGCCAAATCAATAATCCTTGGGTTCAGCGCCATGCTGATGGTTACTTTCATTGCCCTCCCCAAACATTCTGCGGCCCAAGACACGAACAACACCGAACAAAGCCTCGATGTTTTAGAGGAGATTGTTGTGACTGCCCAACGTAGAAGCCTCATCGATTTAGGCGATCTCTTTAGAACTCCCGATCCGGACCCTGGGTTTGTAGACCCCCAGGCGATACAAGCAGAAACGTATCTTCTGTCAAACGGGCGCAGATACGAAAAGTTCAGAATCGGCGATCAGCAGTGGTGTTTTGAAGTTCGCGAACCCAATCCATTGGACTCATTTGATACGGGAATAGTTTATCAACGACGCTGTTAGTGAGATAAACGAAAGGGTAAATGGACGACCTCTCTTATCACCCGTCACGGACGGAATAACCATAAACAACTTTAGTACCACACTGGCACCCGCTAGCGGGTTAGGAGAAAAAATGAACACAAGCTTTTGCAATTCTATAAATCGCGTATTCAGCGTTTTGGCAATGATTTCAATGACTGCGTTTGCGCAAGCAAGTTTTGCAGACACGATCGCCATGATTGGCACCGGCAGCGTCGGTAGTGCTTTAGGAAAAGACTGGAGCCAGCGTGGGCATACCATTGTTTATGGGTCACGCAATCCAGGCAGTGAATCCGTGCAAGCGTTGGTTGCTGCGACGAGTGGCGATGCTTCGGCCACCACGCAGGCGGAAGCGGTTATAGGTGCAGATGTGGTAGTCGTCGCGGTTCCATGGGAGGTTGGGGAACAGGTGGTTGCAGGATTAGGCGACTTGTCGGGCAAGATAGTGATTGACCCCACTAACCCGAGAGATGTTAGCGAGGATGGACTTTCGGTTCCACCGAGCCAGGAATCGAACACTGAGAAATTTAAAAAACTGGCACCTGGCGCCTATTTTGCTAAATCTTTTAATCATATAGCGGCGGAGTTTATGGAAAATCCCGAGCAGGTGCCCGGCTTTTTTGTGAGTGTGGCGGGCGACGAACCAGCGGTGCAATGGATTAGCAATATTGCCACCGACATGGGTTACACCATTGGCGTTGTAGGTGGGCTGCGAGAAACCCGGTTACTGGAGGCTTTTTATTCAGCTATGAGGAACCTTCGCACGATGGGATACCCCGCAGTGATGCAGTATGGCGATATGCCTTCGCGTTAGTTAAAAGGCGATGCGTTGGGTGTTATGAAGATACTAAAAGAATATTGGGTATTTAGACCCTTGGCAACAATACACACGCACGCCAGCGTCACGGAATAATCTGTTAATCCACATCATCGCGGTATCCTTTTAACAGGCTCTGATAGTAGGCTCTGAATTATGGACGGCGGGCTGTTTCAATCGATTTTTATCTTCCTGGCATTTACGTGCCTAATCGTACCGATTTCGAAATGGGTTGGACTGGGCCCGGTTATCGGCTACCTGCTTGCGGGCGTGCTGATCGGGCCGTTTGCGCTCGGCTTTATTTCTGACCCAACGACGATATTGCATTTTTCAGAATTTGGCGTTGTGATGATGCTGTTTCTGATTGGTCTGGAGCTGCAGCCACGCGAGCTGTGGTTAATGAAGGGCAAGTTGTTAGGGCTCGGCATGGTGCAAGTTATTACAACCACCCTGATCATTACCGCGATTGCTGTTCTGATGGGCCAATACTGGAGTCAGGCAATCGTCATCGGTATGGCGCTAGCGCTGTCATCTACCGCCATTGCTATTCAGATCATGCAAGACCGGGGCATGATGTCGAGCGAAGCGGGTAAAGCTGGTTTTTCGGTACTCCTGTTTCAGGATGTTGCGGTGATCGCCATAATCGCGATTCTACCCACGTTGGCTATTCAGGAAAGCGGCGAACTGTTTGCGGATGTTGGTCACGGAATCGCGGCGAACAGTGGTCCGTCTGGCTGGTTGCTGGTGGGTTTGATATTCGTGTGCTTTGCCGGAATGATCCTGGCGGGCCGACTCTTATCACGGCCGCTATTTAGGTTCATAGCGCGCATGAAGGTACGAGAAATCTTTACCGCAATGGCCCTGTTGTTGGTTGTCGGCAGCGCGCTACTAATGCAATGGCTCGGCCTGTCTGCGGCACTAGGTTCCTTTATCGCCGGTGTGGTGTTGGCAGACTGTGATTATCGACACCAGCTGCAACGCGACATAGAACCCTTCAAAGCCTTGCTACTCGGACTGTTTTTTATATCGGTGGGTATGTCTATCAATTTTGCTGAACTGACACAAAACCCACTGGGTATTGTTGCTCTGTTAGCGGGGTTGATCGTTATTAAATTCACTATTTTGCTGATCATTGCCAAAGCGTCAGGCATGGAAAACATATCCGCCTCCCTGTTTGCCATTCTTTTGTCGCAAGCCGGAGAATTCGCCTTTGTCATTTCGCAATTTGCACTCACTGCGCACGCCATGACGCCAGCAACCGCAAGCACACTGAACGCGGTTGTTGCGCTTTCTATGGCTACCACGCCGTTGCTGCTACTACTGTTTGACAAGGTAGTTGCCAGAAAATTTAATATCTCTTCAGCCAAAACCGGACCCAAACCCGAAGATGAAGGACGCAATGTATTGGTTTTGGGGTATGGACGGGTCGGCCAAATGGCCGCTCGACTACTACGTACACAAAACATTAAAGCAACGCTCATAGACTATGATGCAGACCATATTGAAATGACCGCCAAATATGGTTCGCGCGTGTTTTATGGAGACGCAGGAGACATGGAGCTTCTACGCCACGCTGGTGCCGCAAACATGGATATTATTATCGTCGCGATTGACAATGTCGAGCGGACCACGCAGATCGTCAAAGAGGTAAAACAGCAATTTCCGCAAGCCAGGGTTTTGGCGCGCGCCCGAAACCGCAATCATTTGTTCGATTTGTTTGACGCTGAAGTCGACTATGCCGAACGTGAAACCATTAGGGGTGGATTGGCCCTGGGTAGAAGAGCGCTCGAATATCTGGGTATGGATCGATTACACACAGAAAAACTGGCACGAGAATTTTTAGCCCATGATTACAAAATGATTCACGAGACCATGGGTGTGCGTGACGATCTTGACGCACTCATTGCGCACAATCGCAAAGCAAGCCAAATGATCAAACAGGCAATGCAGTCTGATGACGATCATTGGGGCGAGAACGAAGAAACTCTGGATTCTGAGAATGACCCCTAGTTAAGTGCTTTGTCTTGCCGCAACCTGTGCGCCAACAAATCAATAAAAGCACGTGTTTTGGTCGAGGCATTACGACCTTCCCTGTGCACTATATGAATCGGCCTGGGCGCAGGCTCAAAATCGGCTAGTAAAATATTTAAACTTCCGTCGGCCAAATGCCTGGCAACCTGGTACGACATGACGCGCGTAATGCCAAAACCGCATCGTGCCGCTTCAATCGCTGCATCGTTGGCGGTTACCTGTAAGCGCGATTTTATACGTACGCTGCGTTCGCCATCGGGGAAGTGAAAGCGCCAACCCATCGCGGAATTACCAGCGGTGGTAGCAATAAATTGTCGGTCGCTTAAATCCAGCGGTGACTCGGGCAAGCCATTACGCTCTATATAATCGGGAGAGGCCACCAACACAACCCGCACTGAACCCACACGCAGCGCATGTAAATTGGAATCGGGCAATTCGCCAATGCGTATGGCGACGTCGATTCCCTCTTCTATCAGGCCAACATTGCGATCCAGAAACAGCGCGTTCACTTCGACTTCGGGGTAGCTGCTTAAGTATTCGACAATGTGCTGCATCACAAATAACCGACCAAACAGCACGGGGGCAGTGACCGCCAATTGACCCCGTGGCTCGGCGTTGATTCCGGCAGCGGCTTCATCGGCGGTTTCGACTTCGGTGAGAATACGCCCAACGTCTTCCAGGTAACGAAGCCCGACTTCGGTTGCACGAACAATTCGCGTGGTGCGGTTAAACAGTTTTATACCCAGATCATCTTCCAGCGCGGCGATGGCTCGGGTGACGGCGGGCGGTGACATATTCAAACGCCTGGCTGCCGCAGAAAAACCCTGTTCTTGCGCAACAGCCTGGAAGACTTGCATCTGTTGGAAGCGACCCATACGTTAATCCATCTATTATTCCGTTTATTGTAATAATCTATTACTATTTTATATTATTTTTTAATTAAATGGAACATGGCATAGTTTCGCCACTCGATGCAATAAGGCATCGAAAAAGCCAACAAACCACCATGAGGAAACTACCATGAGCAGAATTAAAGTCATTGATAACGATAATGCGAACGAGGAACAACGCGAACTACTGACCATCATTCAGGGTCAATTGGGCATGGTGCCCAACTTCTTAAAAGTGTTTGCGAACTCTCCTTCCGCACTTCGAGCATTTTTGGGCTTGCACGCAATTGCCGGTGAGGGCAGCCTGGACCCAAAAACCCGGGAGCGCATTGCACTAGCTGTAGCGCAGCAAAACGAATGCCAATACTGCGTGTCGGCACACAGTGCGATTGGCGCCAAAGCGGGGCTTGATAGTGCCGAAATTGAAGCGAGCCGGGCTGGCAGCAGCAGCGACGCAAAAGCGGCTGCCGCGGTGGAATTTGCCCACGCTTTGGTTGAGCACAACGGCGGAATCACTACCGCCGAATTGTTAAGTGTGCGCAACGCTGGTTACAGTGAGTCCGATATTGTTGAAATCATCACTCACGTTGGCATGAATATACTGACCAATATTCTTGGCAAAGCCAGTGACGTGGATATCGACTTCCCGAAAGTGGAACTGGAACTCGCGGCTTGAGGTTGTTAGCAGCGCCGTGGCAGGCGAACCAACCTGCCGCGGCGTTGTTCTTCAAAACATATTAGAGAGAATAAAACCATGGGACACAAATTTGCGGAGATCGCGTTTACTCCAGCGGTCAAGAATATTCAAAGCAGCCAAGGTAGCCGTGCTTCGTATGCACGCATGGAAGACCGGCAAGACTCCAACCATTTGCTGGGCGAGCGAGAAGCGGAATTTATTGGCGCACGCGACAGCTTTTACATGGCGAGCGTAAGCGAAACAGGTTGGCCATATGTGCAACACCGAGGCGGCCCAATCGGATTTATGAAAGTGATCGACGAACAAACCATCGGTTTTGCCGACTACGCAGGTAACAAGCAGTATGTGAGCACGGGCAACTTAAGCAAAGACGACCGTATCTCGTTATTTTTCATGGATTACCCAAACCGCAGGCGGTTAAAGATGTTTGGCCGGGTGAGCATAGTTACTAAAACAGTTGATAAAGATGGAGATAAGCAGGACCCGGAAACTATCGCCAAACTGGAAGACGACGATTATCGGGCCCGAATCGAGCGAGCGTTTGTTATTAACGTGGAAGCCTTCGACTGGAATTGTCCCCAACATATTACTCCGCGTTTTACCGAACCTGAATATTCTGATCGGGTTTAACACCATAGAACCGTTCTACTGCGCGATACTGTTACTTACACATTGCTCTAAAACCAATCACTCTCGAACCAGGGTTATCGCGTGACACCGAAATCCGCC
>JABJKL010000120.1 GCA_018660405.1 Pseudomonadota bacterium
CAGTATTATTTCAATCTCATAGCAGTCTTATCTGAGGTGTTGTAGTAATGCCATCCACAAAAAGTAGTTTTAAGAAAATAGCCATCGAAGAGGCTTTTATAACTCAGGAGATTGCGGATGAATTAGCCAAAATCATCGCTGCGGGTTGTCCCGGTGAGCCTGGATTTAAAATGATGGGTGACACCATTTTGAAACCCGGTCCCGGTACTGAGATTATTCACAAACGGCTGATAGATGTGGATCAAGGCCGCATCAAAAATATGGATGCCAGCGGCATTGATATGCAGGTGATTTCAATTACTTCCCCCGGGGTACAAGTGATCGAGGGTTCTTTGGCACATGAGCTGACTGTGCACGCTAATGATCAATTAACCGCCGCGATAAAAAAACACCCAACACGATTTGCAGGTTTGGCCGCCGTCGCGCCGCAACGACCTGAACTGGCGGCGATTGAATTGGAGCGTGCCGTATCAACCCTCGGCCTAAAGGGCGCACTGATTAACTCGCATACCCATGGCGAATATCTGGACGACAAAAAATATTGGCCGATTCTGGAAGCGGCCGAAGCTTTAAAAGTACCGATTTATTTGCACCCCCGCACACCGGCGCCCAGCATGGTAACCCCGTATCTTGATTACGGACTTTTTTTTGCGGGTTGGGGCTTTGCGGTGGAAACCAGCCTACACTCTTTACGGCTCATTATGGGCGGTGTGTTTGATCAGTTCCCTGACCTGAAGATTATCCTTGGCCATATGGGCGAAGGAATCCCGTTTTACTTGCAGCGAATAGACAATCGTTATTTGCTACAAATAAAAATTGGTGCGGTAAAAGAAATGAAGAAATTGCCCAGCGAATATTTCAAAGATAACTTTGTTATCACCACCTCTGGAGTAGCCCAGCAATCATCGCTACAGCTTTCGTTGGAAGAACTCGGTGCGGATCGAATCTTATACGCCGCTGACTACCCGTATGAATCCGTCGACGAGTCCGTACAATTTCTTGACGCAGCACTAATGAGCGACGAAGATAAACATAAAATTTACCATGGCAATGCAGAACGGCTGTTTTCTCTGTGAACCCCCAATCATCACGTAAACAAGGCTATGAAACTGATCGTTTTCGGTGCGAGTAACAGCAGTAAATCCATCAATAAAAAGTTGGCAACTTATGCAGGCTCTTTGTTGTTAAAAAAGTTGAAAGACGCGCATATGGAAATACTGGATTTAAATGATTTTGAACTGCCACTGTTTGGTGCAGATCTTGAGGAACGGATTGATCCGCCGGAAAATGCCAAAGCCTTTCTGGCAAAGCTTGCCGAAGCTGATGCGATCATTATCTCTTTTACAGAACACAATCACAGCTACACCGTAGCGTGGAAAAATCTATTTGATTGGTGCACAAGAATTGAGAAATCCGTTTTCCAGGACAAGCCTGTAGTGCTACTTTCCACTTCTCCGGGTTCGCGCGGCGGAGCCAATGTAATGGAGCGAGCTTTAAAATCTCTACCCAGTTATGGCGCGGATATCAAAGCCAACCTGTCTATCCCGAGCTTCTTTGACAATTTTGATATGCAGTCTGGCGAGCTGAAAAACCCGGAACTCAAACAGCAACTCGAACAAGCGGTGAGCACACTGCGTTAGTAAGCAATAAGCCTGCTTCTCGAGAATGACCCGGGTGAAACTGTTGTCTATTTTGGTTTAGCTTTTGGTTTAGCCTCTGGTTTTAAACGACGCCCACGACGCATAATATTCAAGTCAACGTTCTGGGGCGGATTGGTTGGTGCCTCTGCCGCTTCATTGCGGAGCTTTCTATTATCCTTTCGCATTTTGTTTTTTTTATTCTTGGGCGAAGCTGAACGTTTGGGTGCCTTTCGTTTCGAGGCTGCGCTTGCGTCAGAACGATTCGACTTGAATTTATCGGTAGCCGATGTGTCTTTAGCATAGAAGCCGATATCCAGCGGCTTACCCGCCACATGTACACGCTTGAGCAGCTTCAAGATACCTCTAGGAATATCGGCTGGCAGATCTACGGTCGAAAATTCCTCACGAATTTCTATTTCGCCAATGTATCTGGCATCTAAATCGGCCTCGTTAGCAATCGCCCCAACAATATTGCCTGGTTTAACTTGATCCTTATACCCTACGTCTAAACGAAACCGCTCCATTTTAATTTCAGGAAAGTCAGTCAGCGGTGTTGGCTTGAGATTGGGTGCCGGTTTGTCGCTTGATTTATCACTACGGCGTTCGCGTGGCTTACGGCGATTATCGCCAAAGTCTCTACGCTCGGATCGTCCACCTCTCTCCCCCCCTCTTTCACCCCTTCGGCTACCTCTGGAGTCGCCATCTCGAACATTGCTGGTTTGCAAATCGCTGTCTTGAATAAACAGGGGTGCCTGGCCTTGTGCTAACAACGCAAATGCAGCTGCAATCAAATCGTTATCCAGCTCACTCTCTTGGGTAAGTTCCGCGTAAATTTTCTTGAAGGTTTCAATATTTTTACTGTTTGTGGCGTTAAGTGCTCGTTGCTTGAAACGCTCAACGCGTGCTTTGTTAATATCGTCGGTACCCGGCAATTGCAAAGCGGGAATTTTTTGATTGGTCGCCCGCTCAATGGTGCCTAACATGCGCTTTTCACGCGGCGTTAGAAACAATATTGCACAGCCGGTACGACCCGCGCGGCCTGTACGGCCAATTCGATGGATATAAGACTCCGTATCGTGTGGCGCATCATAATTAATAACATGACTAATACGATCGATGTCTAATCCACGCGCGGCCACGTCGGTGGCTATCAATAGATTCAAACGGCCTTTTTTTAATTGTTCGACTATTTTTTCACGTTGATTCTGCGCCACATCACCATTCAAGGCCTCCGCCTTGTAACCAAGGCTTTGGAGCTTTGTAGCGATTTCATTGGTGGCGATCTTGGTGCGCACAAAAACAATAACGCCATCGTGTTCTTCACCTTCCAGCACCCGCACCATCGCATCAAGCTTATGACGTTGCGCAACCATTACGTAGCGCTGCGATGTAGTGGACACTGTGACGGTTTTATTGACGATCTTTATATGTTTTGGGTCTTGCAGGTGCTTATCCGCAATGCGCTTGATCTGCGAGGGCATGGTCGCCGAAAATAAGGCGATTTGCCGTGTATCGGGGGTTTGCTCAAGAATCCATTCGACGTCATCGATAAAACCCATTCGAAGCATTTCATCGGCTTCATCCAATACCAGCGCTTTCAAATCGTTCAGCTTCATTGTTTTGCGTCGCAAGTGATCCATAACACGACCGGGCGTACCCACAACAAGCTGCGCACCTTTTCTAAGCTGGCGCAGTTGCCCCTCGTAAGATTGGCCGCCATATACGGCTAGCACGTTCAACCCTTTAAGATGTTTCGCGTAAGTAGCACACGCCTGGGCCACTTGAATCGCAAGCTCACGCGTGGGTGTCAGGATAATGACCTGTGTTTTGCTCGATTTAACGTCGATGTTGGCAAGCAACGGTAATGCAAATGCGGCCGTTTTCCCGGTGCCCGTTTGAGCTTGTCCCAATATGTCGCGACCTTGCAGCAATACTGGAATGCTTTGTGCCTGAATCGGTGAAGGCACTTCATAGCCCACATCGATAACCGCTTTCATCAGAGGCTCTGGCAAGCCTAAATCGGCAAACAATACTGGCCCTGATTTTACTTTGTCCTGCTCAGTCTGGTCGTCAGACATCTCTCGCTCCGCTCATGTAAGAAGCCGGCGGTTCCAGTATGGAGATGCTAACTTCGGGGCGCGGAGTATAACGATTAGCAAAGAAAATACGAGCCAAATTGCTACCAAACCCGGGGAAACCCGGGCTTGGCAAAAAGATAGTGTGAATTGTGCGCTTTAACGCACGGGATGGGGTCTTAAAAGAGAGTGCTAGTGACTAACCGTGTGCTCCACGGCGACATGCGGAGCCGGTGCAAAGAATGTTTCCCGCGTAATATTAGTGTAATCGCCTTCAAGAGACATGAGCGCAATAAACGCCAACAGTACACCCGTTGGAACCAGTATCGCAAGTGTCATTGCCAATCGCTCCCAAATCATGTGCATAAAGATGGCGGTAATAAATCCTGCCTTCAAAAGCATAAATATAATGATTAGAGTCCACCGCAAATACCCTTGTACCTGTAGGTAATCCACCATGTAAGACCCGGCACTGAGCACAAACAACAGCCCCCAGACCCAGAAATAGATGCTAATAGGATGTTGTTGACCTTCTACTTGAGCCATGATTGTTGCCCCTACCAAAGATAAAAGAATGCAAAGATAAATACCCAGACCAGATCGACGAAATGCCAATACAGGCCCATGGTTTCGACAAACTGGTAACTGCCCTTTCTGCCGGTCATAAAGCCAGGCCGCTCATTATCATAACTGCCCCGCATGACCTTCACCGCGGTAATCACCAGAAAAATCACGCCTACTGATACGTGAAAACCATGGAAGCCGGTTACCATAAAAAAGGTCGAACCAAACTGTGGTGCTCCCATCGGGTTACCCCAGGGCCGTACACCTTCTTCCACAATCAATTTTGTCCACTCGAAAGCCTGCATACCGACAAAAGAAAGACCCAATAACGCGGTCACTATCAGCAGGAAGGCCGTCATGTTCTTATTCTTCTGATAACCAAACCTGACCGCCATAGCCATGGTGCCGCTACTGGTAATCAAGATAAAGGTCATGATCGCAATAAGTACCAAGGGAATACTATTCCCCATGATCGTCAATGCAAAAACCTCACTGGAGCTCGGCCACACCGCCGTAGTAGTAGAGCGAACTTCCATATAACTGATCAGAAAGCAGCTGAATATAAAAGTATCGCTAAGCAGAAAGATCCACATCATGGCCTTATGCCACGGAACCCCTTTAAACGCGCGCTGATCCGAGGACCAATCGGCTGCGACACCCGCCATACCGCCGGTGTGCTCGCCTTGTGCTACTGATTCACTCATGGTTTATATCCTGATTTATTGGTGTAGTATATTAAACAGATCGTATATGTCAGCAAGCCGAGAAGCGGTCATATACTAGGCGCGCTTCGCCGTGAATGGCTAGTCCTTTACAAGAAGTGCAACAACGTAGATGACCGCTTCTCGGCTCGCCCGAAGGGAGTTCCCCAAATAACCCAATCCATCGTTGTAGTCTTTGCAAAGGGGGCGACCATTCGCTACAGGCTACGCCTCGACTTGGATTATTTGGGGAACTCTGATACATACGATCTGTTTAATACACTACACTAGGTAGACAACATTAAGCCAAATAAGATTAGCCACACTATTAGCAAAAAGTGCCAATACACCGCACACAATTCCACACTTAAGCGTACCTGTGCAGCATCAGAACCGCGCCATAATCTGGAAACGGCTCTAATCCAGGCGACCAAGCCGCCCAATATGTGTAATCCGTGTAGCGCCGTAAATAGATAGAAAAAAGCGTTAGCTGGATTTGAATTTAAAAAATAACCATCATCGACCAGCTGCCGCCACGCGAAAAGCTGCCCGACAATAAAGCCGATTGTTAATACGCCAGCCACGTTCAGGCCGACTTTTAAACTGTCAATCCGATCCTGTTTCGCCGCGTTGCGCGCCCATTGCAGGGCAATACTGCTTAGCACCAGCAAGCCGGTGTTAACCCATAGCAAGTCAGGTTCAGGCAATGGCGTCCAATCACCGAGTTTCATGCGCATAGCGTATGCACTGATAAAAAGGCAAAACATGGAAGTGACAACGGCCAGAAACACCCAAAGCCCCGTCTTTGCTTTGGGTTCCGACAGTACCCCTGCATCCACATCGCCGACCAAAACACCATCATCCATCACCCAGGGCTTAATGTTGATGGTCTGTTTTACCAACCACCATACAACCACGCCCATTAAAAAGGCCATAAAGAGTAAGGTTATTGTCATGATTTTGCTTGCAGAGCTGTTATCTGGTTAATAGCTAGCCAGCGCCACGGGGCGGTTGGTTTTGAGGCAGAAAGTCTATATCTTCGCCCGGCACGCTGTAATCGTAAGGCCAGCGGTAAACCAGCGGTAGCTCTTTGCCAAAGTTGCCATGCCCGGGTGGCGTTGTCGCTGTCTGCCATTCCAAGGTAGTGGCGTTCCATGGGTTATCACTGGCCTTTTCACCCTTGAACAAACTCCACACCAGATTATAGATAAACAGCAATTGCGTGACGCCAACAATAATCGCGGCGATGGTTATGAACTCGTTTAGGCCTTGCGCTGATGGCAGAATAAAATCCGTGCTTCCCATCGAAAAATAACGCCGGGGCACGCCCATTAAACCCAAATAATGCATTGGGTAGTAAATCGCATAGCTACCAACAAACGTTATCCAAAAATGGAATTGAGCCATACCTTGATGAAACATACGCCCACTGATCTTGGGATACCAATGATAGATGGCACCATACAGCACCAGCACCGGTGACACGGCCATGACCATATGAAAGTGAGCAACGACGAATAGAGTATCTGAAAGTGGCAAATCCACGGTCACATTACCCAAAAACAGGCCGGTTAAACCACCATTGACAAATGTGAAAATAAACCCGATAGCAAACAGCATTGGTATGGTGAGATGAATATTGCCGCGCCAGAGTGTTAGCACCCAGTTATAAACCTTGAGGGCCGTTGGAACCGCGATGATCAGTGTTGTGGTGGCGAAGAAAAACCCGAAATAGGGGTTCATACCACTGACGTACATATGGTGTGCCCAGACTATAAAACTAAGACCGCCAATAGCGACGATTGCCCACACCATCATGCGATAGCCGAAGATGGCCTTTCTTGCATGCACACTCAGAATATCAGAGACCATGCCAAAAGCGGGCAAGGCAACAATATAGACTTCTGGGTGGCCAAAAAACCAAAACAGATGCTGAAACAAAATTGGACTGCCACCACTATGATCAAGTTGTTCGCCCATGGAAACAATCGCAGGCATGAAGAAACTGGCACCCAACAACATATCAAAAAGCATCATAATGGCACTGACTAGCAACGCAGGGAACGCCAACAGGGCCAAAATAGTGGCCATAAAAATACCCCATACTGTCAATGGCAGACGCATCAAGGTCATGCCTCGCGTGCGCGCCTGTAGCACGGTCACCACGTAGTTCAAACCACCCATGGTGAATCCAATAATAAAGAAGGCCAATGAGACCAGCATCAGGATCGCTCCCCATTCATGTCCGGGGGTGCCCTCAAGCATTACCTGCGGCGGATACAAGGTCCAGCCTGCCCCGCTAGGCCCGCCAGGCACGAAGAAGCTGGCAACCAAAATCAGCACGGAAAGCAGATATATCCAAAAACTCAGCATGTTTACATACGGGAAAACCATGTCTCTGGCACCAATCATTATCGGAATGAAATAGTTACCAAAACCACCCAGAAAAAGCGCCGTAAGCAAATAAACAACCATGATCATGCCGTGCATGGTCACAGCCTGAATATAATTGCTAGGATTTATAAACGAAAATTCGTTCGGAAACCCCAGCTGCAAACGCATCATCAGCGACAATACCAAACCCACCATGCCGATTGCTATTGCCGTGCAGCCATACTGAATGGCAATTACTTTGGCATCCTGGGAAAAGACATATTTCCCCAGCCATGTTTTCGCGTGATAAAGCTCTACTTCCTCGACTTCTGCCGGTGGAACATGGCCCGTTTCATCATGCATCGTAGTAGCGGTAGACATATTAAAGCACCTTCTTTACTGAGCTAGCAGTATGCTGTGTTTGGTTGGTTTTGATCATTATAAATCCTGTGTGTGCCAATCAGTTTGTCGACGGCCCATTTTACTGGGGCAGAGTGTTGATATAGGCAACCAGGTCATTGATGGTCTGTTCATCAGGCAAAGTTGCTGCCATCATCGTCATCTGGTGACCGTACATATCTTTCCGGTGAGCGCCGCGAATACCTTGCTTGAAATTCTGCAGCTGCCTCACCAAATACCAATCGGTCATGCCCGCAACACGCGGTGCATTTAATGCCTGTAGTCCTTGCCCATCAGCACCATGGCAGGCAACACAGTTTGCAAAAACTTCCTGCCCATGTAACACATCTCCCGTTACGGTAGCCGGAGCCGGGATATCTGGCAGCGTTTCGATATAGGCGATAACGTCATTAATGGCGGTGTCCGTGACCAATGTTGTGGCCATCGGTGCCATCTGTTTGCCATAGACATCATCCTCGTGGCTGCCCCGAGCACCTGATTTAAAGTACTCTAACTGCCTCTTCATATACCAGGCTTCCTGTCCATTCAATTTTGGAGAATTAAGCGCGACGTTACCCTCGCCTTGCGTGCCATGACAAACGGAACAAACGGCGTATGCTGTTTCGCCTGCGGCAGCATTGCCTGCTGGCTGGGAAGACATTTCCGCATACGTTGAATAACTGTTTAACCAAGCCTGATAATCGGCTTCCTCTTCCACAATAACCCGACCACGCATCGCAAAATGCGCTACTCCGCAATACTCTTCGCAGAGAATATCGAACTCCCCAACTTCTGTGGGCGTAAACCAAAGATAACTGACCATGCCCGGCACCAGATCCATTTTGACCCGAAATTGCGCAACGGTAAAATTGTGCAAAACATCCTTGGAGCGTAGCAACAATTTGACCGGCTTGCCGATGGGAAGATGTAGCTCGTTGCCTGCAATCAACACATCGTCTTGCCCATCAGGGTCATCTGGATTCATGCCAAACGGATTGTCAGCGTTGATAAAGCGCACATCAGTAGTACCGAGCTTGTTATCGACTCCAGGCACCCGAAAACTCCAATGCCACTGCTGACCAACAGCCTCGACCTCTGACGCATCTTCCGGCACGGTAACAAATTCACCCCACACCAACAAACCAGGTGCCAACATGGCGATCACACCAAGCGCAGTTAATCCGGTGAGCCATGATTCCAGTTTTTTGTTCTCGGGTTCGTAATCAGCTTTATGCCCATCGCATTTTCTATAGCGGATAACACACCAGGCCAGAAACAGATTGACGACAACGAAAACAAAGCCGGTAACCCAGAAGGTAAGACCAATAGTATCGTCGATGTTGCTCCAGTTAGACGCCAATGGTGTTAAATACCATGGGCTCAGAAAATGAAATAAGACCGATCCGACAATCAATACGAATAATACAATTGCGATTACCATACTTTATATATCCTTAAGCAATGTGTGCTGCGGTTTCAAATTTAAACTGACCAGTTGGTAAAAGGGCCATTATAGAACGTCCCATTACACTGGCAATTGACGAAGATCATGATAAACAAAATTAGCAGGTAGATTATTGAGAACCCAAACAGCCTGCGAGCACCTTGTGGCGTGACCGGCTTGATCACAAAATTGATCGTCAATCTCAAATAAATCAAACCCAAACTCAAAGCCACGACCAGATAGCCCAGACCCACCAGATCCAACCAATACATAGCGACAGTGGCAGGAATCAAGGCGACGGTGTAAGCCAACATTCGAAATTTTGTCACGTCTGTTCCGCGTGCAACGGGCAACATGGGGATACCGGCGCGGCGGTACTCTTCCACTCTTAGCAAGGCTAACGCCCAAAAATGTGGTGGTTGCCATAAAAACATAATCAAAAACATGACCAGTGCTGGCCAACCGATTTCACCGGTTACAGCGGCCCAGCCGATAACTGGCGGCAAGGCTCCCGCCACACCACCCACCTCGGTACACAAAGGGGAACTGCGCTTTAACCAGGCGGTATAGATAACCACGTAAAAGAAAATTGTTCCGATCGCTAGCCAGGCAGTTAATGGATTCACCCAAAAAAACAGAATCACAAAAGCGGTGAAGGCCAATAACGATCCAAATGCCAGGGCCAACTGAGGATCCATGCGACCCGTAGGCAAAGCACGATTACGGGTGCGTGACATAAGTTTATCAATGTC
Organism: Pseudomonadota bacterium; assembly: GCA_018660405.1. Taxonomy (GTDB): domain Bacteria; phylum Pseudomonadota; class Gammaproteobacteria; order Arenicellales; family Arenicellaceae; genus UBA10349. The sequence continues at coordinate 9,949 of JABJKL010000120.1, forward strand.
ACGATCAATGTAGTTATTAAAGACACCACTGGCTGCAGATGCCAACCCGGTACCCAACAATGTGATTACCGCAAGATCCAGAGGCAGCACACCATTGGCTGCCAACCACATACCACTATACGTGGTGACCAGAACCAGCAGGGCTATACGTGGTTTGGTCATTTCGACAAAATCACTGGCCTGACTTCGAGCCGCAGTTACGGTGGCACTCAATTCAGTCTCTCCCAAAAAACTTTAGAGATGCGTTGACACATTTGATTGTTGAAATTTAGGTGTGTGGAGTTCTGTTTGCAGGCGCTTTATATCATATGAAATATGGTTCGCAAAGCAGAATATTTGAAATAAAAAAACCATGAATCCGGGCTTGATCCAGATCAATAATAGAAACGAAACTGCTTGTCTAATTTGATGCTTTATGCTGCTTATTTTGATGCGCCGTGAACATAAGGAATGCAGTAATCGCCACACCAAACAGTGACGCAAACAGTAGGTATAGACTCGTCATGGGCGGTAAATAGTGATCCGGTCGAAAGCCACGGCTAACACCCGGAACGCTCCATAAATCGCCACTGCCCTTGCCAACTTTCAGTTGGGCCTTCATGCCCATCTCCATATGTTGCGCCATATCGCAATGAACCAGGTAAGTTTGGTCATCGCTAGAGACAATAAAAGTACCCGTTCGAGTGGTGCCGCCCGCCGCTTCCAGGTGAAACATACCCCCGGGGTAGAGATATCGTGGTAGCCCGTGGATCATCCACTGATGGCGCACCTGATCATTATTGATGAAGGTAACCGTGACACTGCTGCAAGGTTCCACTTGATACTCATGTTGGCTCATGCCGTAAACAGTGCCAGGATAGTCGGCCGCGAATTTGGTGCTGGCGTAAACTTCAAATTCATACTCACGCGCAATCTGGGTGC